>JABACB010000159.1 GCA_014237925.1 Alphaproteobacteria bacterium | reverse complement strand
GATCTTGCCACGAGATGCCTCCGCGACCCTGTCGCCCTCGGCATGTCCGCCCGAGAATCTGTTGGCGAAGAGGTTGACGCTAACCCCAGCCCCAGAGGTTTCGTAGGAGAGCGTATCGATGCCGGTGTGTTCGTAGAAGATGTCGCCGCCATCTCCCCCCTCCAGCGTGTCGTCGCCTCCGCCACCGTAGAGATTGTCGTCGCCGTCGCCGCCTCGAAGGATGTCGTTGTCCGCACCGCCGTAGAGATTGTCCGCCCCCACACCCCCCTGAAGCGTATCATCGCCCGCACCGCCGTAGAGAAAGTCGTTGCCCGCGTTGCCGTTGATGGTATCTGCCCCCTCCAAGCCCAAGATCAAGTCGGCATCCGCCGTACCTATGAGCGTATTGTCAGCACCGCCGGTCCCCGTGTTGTCCTTGTCGTCGCCATCCGTGCCGAAACGCAGCTTGCCCAAAGTCGTCAGGGCGCTGCCAGAGCCGTATTGCAGGGTGTAGAGACCCTCCACATAACCTTTGATCAAAACCGAGCCTCTAGCATCCGAGATCCGCAAATCGTTTCCTTCGCGCGCAAAGGCGAAATCACCAAACCTCGTAGCACTTTGGAATTGTAGAATGCCGCCGTCCGTATCGGTTTGTACCGTACCGTCTCCATTCGTCCCACCGATGGTGTCTGCGCCGTAGCTACCTCCGAAGACATAGATGTCTGCGCCGGCCCCACCGATAAGAATGTCGTTGCCCGCATTGCCCTTGAGCGTATCTGCGCCGTCGCCGCCTTCCAATCTGTTGCCTTGCCCGTCGCCGTCGAGCGTGTCGTCGTGAGCCGAGCCCTTGAGGTTCTCGATCTTGCCACGAGATGCCTCTGCGACCCTGTCGCCCGCAGCATGCCCGCCTGAGAATCTGTTGGCGAAGAGGTTGACACTAACCCCAGCACCAGAGGTTTCGTAAGAGATGATATCGGTGCCGGTGTGT
>JABACB010000158.1 GCA_014237925.1 Alphaproteobacteria bacterium | reverse complement strand
CAACAAAGTCGGAAAACCCTCCTCCGACAGCCTCGATTGCGGATACCCCCACTTCGCCAGCGCTCCCTTCACGAGCACATCTCGCCGCGAAAGCACGCGCAATCCTTTCTTGATCGCAGCATTCGCCGCATCCATACTCACAGAAGACATAATCTCACCATCAATTCTCCGACAGCGCTAAGAAAAAACAAACTCAGAGAGAACAGATTCGATCCCACAAGACGACAAAGCCTCCTGCAAATCCGCCTTCACTCGCCCCAAAGATTCTTCGTCTTTCCCCTCGCAGCGCGCAAGCAACGCCTCCTCGAACCGAGCAACCCGAACAATCCATCTTCCGTAAGAAAGATTCCGCTCCGCTTCCTCCGCAACTTCGCTCCCCTTCGCAACCTCGCTCCCCTCCGCCCCGCTGCTCGCCGCCTTGATCCAAGCGCGCAACTGCATCAACAAGGCATCCTTGTTGCAAAAAGAACCCCCCTCCGCCTTCGCAACAAGAATACGCAACAATCCCGAAACCCGACGAGCAGGCAAGGCGCGCAGCGTTTCCATGCGAAGCGAACCCGTCGCCAGTGCAGAGAGAAAACGCAGCGCAACATAAAACGCATCCTCAAAAGGATAGTAAGAATCGTAAAAAGCTATATGACCGTCGCAAGAAAAAGTAGCGCGTGCGAAAGTGGTACGAGAGGCAGGCGAGACACGCTCACGCATCTTCGCCCCTCGCTCCGACGAGAGGCAAGTGAGCATTCCCGCCCCGAACTGCGCACAGCGCTCGACGCGCACGCCCGAAGCCCTCCAAGCCTCGACGGCTCGCCTTTCGGTCAACCCATCCGCCAGCACAAGTCCTTTCCGCGAGTGCATGTTTGTCCCCCGCAAAATTATGTCGAAAAGTTCCTCCGCTTGAATCTCCCCCCTTCCTCCGACGAAAGCTTGCAACGCCGTCCCGTCGCTGTTGAACAGAAAACCCACCTGCT
>JABACB010000157.1 GCA_014237925.1 Alphaproteobacteria bacterium | reverse complement strand
CGCAAAAATAAGAGTTGTGTATTGAAGACGAATTTTGTAGATTGGTGACTATACTAGGCAACCTCTCCAACACACTAACAGTTGTGTATTGAAGACGAATTTTGTAGATTGGTGACGTATTGTCGCAAGGTGTAGTGACAGATCCTGTTGTGTATTGAAGACGAATTTTGTAGATTGGTGACAAAGGAGAGGTAGGCAGTGTCTTTGGTAGTGTTGTGTATTGAAGACGAATTTTGTAGATTGGTGACTTATGTTCCTAGAGGAACTGATAGGGTATTGTTGTGTATTGAAGACGAATTTTGTAGATTGGTGACTTAATGGCATACACATACCGCTATAAAGCTGTTGTGTATTGAAGACGAATTTTGTAGATTGGTGACAACCTTAATGCCATTATTATCCGCACTAGCGTTGTGTATTGAAGACGAATTTTGTAGATTGGTGACTCTTTTTTATTAGAATTAGTATGTTCAAAAAGTTGTGTATTGAAGACGAATTTTGTAGATTGGTGACTACCCCCCCCACGATACTCCAAATATTTTGGTTGTGTATTGAAGACGAATTTTGTAGATTGGTGACGACTTACGCAGCCTCCACGATGGGCTTACGGTTGTGTATTGAAGACGAATTTTGTAGATTGGTGACAAAAATAAGAAACAGCCACGCTCCACGACTGTTGTGTATTGAAGACGAATTTTGTAGATTGGTGACTTTAAATTAAAAGTTCCACACTATAGTCTAGTTGTGTATTGAAGACGAATTTTGTAGATTGGTGACGACTACTCTTGAGACTAAAGGCAAGTATTTGTTGTGTATTGAAGACGAATTTTGTAGATTGGTGACTTGTTTTCATTTTGATTAGGTAGGGGCTCTGTTGTGTATTGAAGACGAATTTTGTAGATTGGTGACTATAAGCAAGCCAATTACTATCTATTTCAAGTTGTGTATTGAAGACGAATTTTGTAGATTGGTGACTGATAGCTTTTAAAACCTC
>JABACB010000156.1 GCA_014237925.1 Alphaproteobacteria bacterium | reverse complement strand
ACTCTACTTTCAGAGGCAATGCGGGCGACGATACGATTATTGGTGGCGATGGCGACGACTTCATCTACGGCGGCGATGGCAACGACATCCTCTTCGGGAATGAGGGTAAAAACGAGCTCTACGGCGGTGCGGGCGACGACATTATTAGTTATGGTGGTGGAAATGTCGACCGACAAGACCCAGCAGCGGGTCACAATTACTTCGGCAGCGGTGTGGGCGACGACACCTTAGCGGCAGGGAGGGGTAATGACATTGTAGAAGGCGGCGCAGGCGCAGACCTTTTCGACTTAGGATCCCGCCAAAGGGTACTAACAACACGCGTTACGCTGAGTTACAGAGACTCCAACGCTGGTGTCAATGTGGACCTTTCTGTGGTGCCGGACGCTGCCCTTTCTCTTGATGAGCAACGTGCTGCTGGATTGTCAGGCGGACACGCAGAAGGGGATCATTTCGTCAGGCTAAATGGTAGGCTGTTCGTCGAAAACCTTGCTGGCTCACACTATGGGGACACGCTCACGGGTCACGGGGGGATTGGGGACCTACCTACTGGCAACAACAACCTCTACGGCTTGGGTGGCGACGACACGCTCAGCGGCGAGGACGGCACCGACAGGCTCTACGGCGGCGAGGGTAGCGACACCCTCTACGGCGGCGAGGGCAACGACTTCCTCTACGGCGATGAGTCCGGCGCCGGCAACGGCAATCTTTTCAGCGAGTTCGCCCATTTGTTGGAGGCTAGAGATAGAGCAGAGGGTTCGGGCAACGACATCCTCTACGGCGGTGCGGGCAACGACTTGCTCCACGGCGGCGCGGGTAACGACGAGCTCTACGGCGGTGCGGGCAACGACATCCTCCACGGCGGCGAGGGCGACGACGAGCTCTACGGCGGCGCGGGCGGCGACCAGATCCACGACGGCGCAGGCGACGACATCATTGAGGGTGGCGCGGGCAACGACATCTTCAACCAATATGATGGCGACGACATCTATATCTTTGAAGCT
>JABACB010000155.1 GCA_014237925.1 Alphaproteobacteria bacterium | reverse complement strand
GTCAGCTGCCGTGACCGTTGCGCCCGCAACCCCCGCCTGCGTAAGCCTTCCCAAAGCCGTGTTGCCAGCACTGTAGTGTAGGCTGTAGCGACCATCCACATAGGAAGAGGCAAGGATCGTCACGGAGTCGCTACCGACCGTGATGATTACATCGCCAGCATCATTATTGCGCGAGAAGGAGAAATCATCGATACCCGTCGCATCCCTGAAGTAGAGTTTGTTGACCGTCACTGTTGCGTCGTTTTCATCGCCTCGGATCGTATCTGCGCCGTCGCCGCTTCGGAAGACATAGGTGTCTGCGCCCGTACCGCCTTCCAAAATATCGTTGCTTCTACCCCCCTCCAGCGTGTCTGCCCCCGCGCGGCCTGTAAGCTTGTTGGCCACATCGTCGCCCGTAAGCGTGTCTCGGAACGCCGAGCCGATGAGGTTTTCGATTCCTACAAGAGTGTCGCCCTCGGCATCGTCGCCAAAAGCTTCTCCCGTAGCCAAATTGCCCGTGACTCCAACTCCTTTGTCGGCATCCGTATCCAATGATTCCGCGTAGCTGGCGGTATCTGCGGGGCTATTTCCTCCGTCCAAATAGTCTGCCCCCGCGCCTCCTGTGAGCGTGTCAGCATATCCGCCGCCGTAGAGATTGTCGTCGCCATCTCCGCCGTCGAGCGTGTCGATGCCCACTCCACCGTAGAGCGTGTCATCGTTATCACCGCCGCTGATCGTATCTGCGCCCGCTAAGCCTGCCAGCAAGTCTGCCCCATCAGTGCCTGTAAGCGCCGTATCATCCCCGGTAGTGCCGAGAAACAGATTAGCCAACAGCGTATTGCTATCGCCGTAGTGTAGGCTGTAGCGACCGTCCGCATAGGAAGCCTCAAGGATCGTCACAGAGGCATCCCCGACCGTGATGACCACACCGCCAGCATCGTTGCGCGAGAAGGAGAAATCACCGCCGCCCGTTGCATCCCTGAAGTGGAGTTCGTTGACCACTCCTTCTGCGTCGTTTTCATCGC
>JABACB010000154.1 GCA_014237925.1 Alphaproteobacteria bacterium | reverse complement strand
AGTTCCAGATCTTACCATTGAAAAAATTGGGTTTAATGGAAAGATTAAATGTGGACATCCAAGTAATAATATTAAATTAGTTTGGCCAACTAAAAATGCAACAGGTATCGACACAAAAAATGAATTAGATAATAAAATAATAAATAATCATCTCATTACTGCGATCAATACTAGAACTTGTAATGGGTGTTGTATGCATGAACCATTTATTTTTGAAAAAGTAATTCATAATGTTTCAAAAAAATCAAAAAATGATATGTTGCGACCTTTCCCATATTTTAGATCATGTAAAACTGCATTCAAACCATATGATTTGGTAGTGACAACAGCATTAATCATCATAAAACATCATCTTATGAATAATATTCACATAACTAGTGATGGAGATGATTCTAAATGGAAAGACGGCATAATGATCACAACACATTTTCTCGGATATGGGGATAAATTCACACTAGATCATAAATTTTGAACATGGGTCTATCTGAGCTAAAATTGACAACATTTCAAGCCTAATGATGCTTTTACCATTTACATTCTTCTAACTTAAAACTGTCTTCTGTAGATTCCACGAGTCTCCATCATGAACTTTTTTTATAACTCTAGATGACATATATTGACGGGTTATCATACATACAGCACGATCTATTCTCAACGAATATGAATATCCCTTGAAACTATTATTAACAAGAGGGTTGATCAGTAATTTTATTTCAGATTATGTATGACCAGTTCAGAATAATTCTAATTTTAGTAGCAAACATAAATCAACAAAATATATGCATAGTGTCGAGATGATGGTATTAGAATCATAACGATCATCCTCGAATACTTGTTAAATCCCGTATTATTGCAAGCATTGCCACAATAGTAAAGATCTCGGTAGGTTTGATCGCTTAAATTCAACTTTTAGATACAACGTTTTTAAAATAAATACAATATTTCCAAATTTTTTAGTAAACATTTACCACGGTTTGCACGGTTTTGCATTGAAAAACATGCCATTTGTAGCATCTTTGTGTAT
>JABACB010000153.1 GCA_014237925.1 Alphaproteobacteria bacterium | reverse complement strand
TTCATCATCTTAACACGCAACAAAATTTTCCCATCTCGCCTGTCGACCTCGATCAAATTCAAACAACAATAATCCTGCTCCAGTTTCGGCAACAAGCGCAAAACGGAAACGATATCTCCCCCCTCCGCCAAAACCGACCCCAAGATAACCCTGTTGACCGCATCGTGCGAAACGATCAACAAATTACGCCAATCCCCCTCCAGTAGAGGAAGAAACACCCCCCGAACACGCTCTGCGAAAGAAACGTACGAATCTCCACCCGCATAACTCGCTCCCTCCTCCACGGCACGTTCATACGCATAGCTCAACTCGCGCCGTAACGAAGCCTCAGGCACATCATCGTAATCGCCCTCTGAGATCTCTCGCAACCCCGACAAAGTTTCAATCGATTGACGATGCTCCCTTCCCGCAACGACAATCCTCGCCGTCTCCATCGTGCGCGACAAAGGCGAGGCAAGAACCCTGTCAAACATCACCGAACGCAAGGCATCCCCCGCCATCTTCGCCTGCGCTCGACCTCGCTGGGTGAGAGGAACAGAATCCGTTTCAAGAATAGGCGCACCTTCTGCCGTCACATAAGAGACTTCCGCGTGACGCAACAAGAAAATCCGCGATCGAAAAGAAGGCAACTTTTCTTCTGTCCGAACATCGTCTTTCTCGATGCCTCCCTCCCCACCCTTGTCCTGCTCTTTCTGCACGCCCCCTTTTTCTCCGCACCCGTCGTTCAGTTGTAACGGCTGGGCAAGGGCGGCAGAGGAGAAACGGAAATGCCTTCTTCGTCCAAAGCACGCAGTTCCTCTGTTGTCGCCTGACCGTAAATACCCCGCTCCCCCTGTCCTTCTGCACACTTTGAGCGAGGAAACATCTCTGTCTTTCCCTCTGCTTGTTCTTGTTGATGCTTCCCTTGCTCTCTGCGCTCTTCGTGCTCTTCGTGCATTTTGCGCGCCTCGCTGGCAAAGCGGTCTCCCACATCGTCGCAAGTGCGCTCGATATAACGGTGAAAGGCACGCAAGGCACTGGCAAAGTTTTGTATCGACGGCGAAGGAAGCCAAT
>JABACB010000152.1:540-1054 GCA_014237925.1 Alphaproteobacteria bacterium | reverse complement strand
TCCTCTTCGGAGGACGTGGATTGAAACCTATAGGATCTCGTGTCAACGGTATCATGGCATCCATTGACACAACGTCCTCTTCGGAGGACGTGGATTGAAACACGCGAGCTAATCGCAGCAAATCACAAGGGAGCTAGACACAACGTCCTCTTCGGAGGACGTGGATTGAAACGATGGGCGTCACATTGATGCCAAGAAAGGTCTTACGACACAACGTCCTCTTCGGAGGACGTGGATTGAAACGATGTTGGTCGTAATCGTATCGGTGCTCCTAGCAGGACACAACGTCCTCTTCGGAGGACGTGGATTGAAACTATTATCTATCGCGAGGATTTGAAGTTTTTTCTCATGACACAACGTCCTCTTCGGAGGACGTGGATTGAAACATAAACAGCATTGACCCGCTAAAAAAATTTGCGTGGACACAACGTCCTCTTCGGAGGACGTGGATTGAAACTATTAGATTTACGATATAACGGTCGGCGGTTTGACTGACACAACGTCCTCTTCGGAG
>JABACB010000152.1:0-530 GCA_014237925.1 Alphaproteobacteria bacterium | reverse complement strand
GATTGAAACTTTGTAGCGTTAAAGTCTGCACCTTTTGCGTTGGACACAACGTCCTCTTTGGAGGACGTGGATTGAAACAACGGGGCCGTGGATTGAAACGGACACTCACAGACGACACAACGTCCTCTTCGGAGGACGTGGATTGAAACGAGGTAAAACCCACAAACAATGACGATCCAAACAAGACACAACGTCCTCTTCGGAGGACGTGGATTGAAACATGTATAGACCCAAAAAGGTATTGCGTGTCTATGAGACACAACGTCCTCTTCGGAGGACGTGGATTGAAACGAGTTAATGGATGTAAAAGACGTGCGCACAAAATTGACACAACGTCCTCTTCGGAGGACGTGGATTGAAACACTAGTAGTATCTTTATCATAAACTGATATAGTAGGACACAACGTCCTCTTCGGAGGACGTGGATTGAAACGTAATAGATATAACTTCTGTGATAAGATTGTATTCTGACACAACGTCCTCTTCGGGGGACGGGGATTGAACCTCGGTTGTTGGCTTTTCAGGTGCGC
>JABACB010000151.1 GCA_014237925.1 Alphaproteobacteria bacterium | reverse complement strand
CGGCTTTAACGCTAACCAAGGCGGTGATGCTGTAGGTGACATCCTCTCCAACATCGAAGATATTGTAGGCTCCAACCACAACGACTGGCTTACGGGCAACACGAAAGCCAACACGCTCCGTGGCGGGGGCGGCAGAGATAGGATCGAAGGCGGCGCGGGTGTCGATGAGATCTACGGTGGTGTGGGCAACGACTTCCTCTACGGTGAGGTGCACAACGACGAACTCTACGGCGAGGCGGGAGCCGACCAACTCTACGGCGGCGCGGGCAACGACAAGCTCGATGGCGGCGATGACATAGACAGGCTCGACGGCGGCGAGGGCAACGACGAACTCTACGGCGGTGGTGGTAAAGACTCCTATATCTTTGAGGGCAGGTATGGCACGGACACCATTCGACTCGATGCGGACGGAGGCGAACTTTACTTTAAGGATGCGAAAGGGTTCGACGACTTTGACTTCTCGCGCAATGCAAACGGCGATGTCGTTATCAAGGATGGTAGCGGCTCTGTGAAGATTGAAAATTTTGTCAATGGTCGCTACAGCATCTTTTACGGCGAAGGGGACACGCTCACGCTGTTGGGCAGGGTTACGCTGAAGGATGCGTTAGAAAGCGGGGTGTTGTCAGTGCCTGAAGATGATGAGAAAGACTTGGTAATAGGCTCGGCGGAGACTGCCGATCTCTTAGATGGTCGTGGCGGTGACGACATCCTCAGTGGCGATGCGGGTGCGGACTGGCTCGAAGGCGGCGTAGGCGCAGACAAGCTCTACGGCGGTGCGGGTGCGGACAGGCTCGAAGGCGGAGAAAACGACGACTTCCTCTACGGCGGCGCGGGATCAGACATACTCCAAGGCGACGCGGGCGGAGACACGCTCTACGGCGGCGCGGGCGCGGATAGACTCCAAGGCGGAGAAAACGACGACTTCCTCTACGGCGGCGCGGGCGCAGACAGGCTTGAGGGCGGCGTAGGCATCGACACGCTCAACGGCGGCGAGGGACTGGACTCCTATATCTTCGAAAACGGCGGCGGCGCGGACATCATTGAAGGGGATACGGATGGA
>JABACB010000150.1 GCA_014237925.1 Alphaproteobacteria bacterium | reverse complement strand
CTAAACTGCCATTATTTGTCACCAATCTACAAAATTCGTCTTCAATACACAACAGAACTAGCTGCGGTGTTTTCTATGAAATAGTCACCAATCTACAAAATTCGTCTTCAATACACAACTTTTGAAGGTTCAGTTTCGTTCTAGGGTAGGTCACCAATCTACAAAATTCGTCTTCAATACACAACTGGAACACTGAGGGTCTAGATAATTTAAAAGTCACCAATCTACAAAATTCGTCTTCAATACACAACATAAAACTTTACAAGACTTTACTTTTGGATGTCACCAATCTACAAAATTCGTCTTCAATACACAACCAAAACGCAACAGTAGAAGAAGGCGGGGTTGTCACCAATCTACAAAATTCGTCTTCAATACACAACTAGAGATGGAGTTTAGGTTAGTTTTCACACGTCACCAATCTACAAAATTCGTCTTCAATACACAACAGGATTAGTGAAAAGGGCTTATTTTGGGAGGTCACCAATCTACAAAATTCGTCTTCAATACACAACTGACCTAATCGCTTGCCTCTGTCCAAAAGAGTCACCAATCTACAAAATTCGTCTTCAATACACAACTAAATCTATTTGCTTGTTTCATAATTTGCTGTCACCAATCTACAAAATTCGTCTTCAATACACAACTAAGCCTTCTCTTCAAACTTCTTGTCTTTCGTCACCAATCTACAAAATTCGTCTTCAATACACAACTCCAAAGAAATTTCAGTTCGCATAAATATTGTCACCAATCTACAAAATTCGTCTTCAATACACAACCCGCAATAACTTGGATAATCTGCTTCTTAAGTCACCAATCTACAAAATTTGTCTTCAATACACAACCCCCGCTCATAAGTAATTGTTACTCCTCCTGTCACCAATCTACAAAATTCGTCTTCAATACACAACTAGCTTGTGTGAATGCACTACCTTTGCATTGTCACCAATCTACAAAATTCGTCTTCAATACACAACCTGTGATGCCAATTAAAATAAAATTATTGTGTCACCAATCTACAAAATTCGTCTTCAATATCGTTAGAGCGAACATATCAAATTTT
>JABACB010000014.1 GCA_014237925.1 Alphaproteobacteria bacterium | reverse complement strand
TGCATCGAAGGTTTTCTTCAGAAAGACGGGGTCGCGCAGGTCGCCCACATGGCAGGCGACGGAGGGGGGAAGGAGGTTGTGTCTTACATTCGACAGGTCGTCGAGGACGGCGACCTCGTAGCCCGCCTCCAAGAACGCCAGCACGGCGTGGCTACCGATGTAGCCGGCTCCGCCGGTGATCAGAACGCGTTCAGCAGACACGATGTCAAGCGACGCAAGAAGCAGAAAACAAGACCATGAGTTCCGTGTCGTAGAGTTCCGTGTCGTAGGGTTCCGTGTCGTACAAATTTTTTGCGAAACAAACGCGAAACAAGATTGGACTAGAGGATAGCGGCAAAAAGGCTAGAATAGGAGGCATGCTGGAAGATATTCTTATCCGCGCGGCAAGAACGATCTTGCCAAATTTCGAAACGAGCCTTTCCGAAGCGCTGTTGCTTGGCGGAGTGTTGGCGGTTTCGTTTGTCTTCGGCAAGGTTTTGCAACAACGTCTCAAGCCCATCGTAAGGCGGCAGAAGGCTTTTTTCAACAAGGATTTTCTCCTTCGTTGTTTCAAGGTTTTGCCCGCTCTGCTTATGACGTTGTCGTTGTCGTTGCTGCGTCCTTTCGCCGCGAGTGTTTTAGGGATGGGAAGCCTTGTGTTTTTTTACGCGCAGAACTTTCTGTTCGCTTGGATTTTTGCGCACGGGCTTTTGATCTTTTTGCGCCGCGCGATGGCGGTGTGGCTGATTCTGCTGCTCGTCTTGCCGCTGGCGATGTTGCTCAACTACGAGCTGTTGGACGATGTGGCGCGCGTGTTGGACGATTGGACTTTTAAGTTCGGTAGCGTCAATGTATCTTTTTATCGCATCGTCAAATCGCTAGTCACCGCCGTTTTTCTTTTTTGGGTGGCGAAGAAGATCCTCCACGCCGCCGAAGAGGGCATCGCGCGAGCCAGTTTCATTCGTCCTTCGTTGCGCTCGTTGGCGATGAAGTTCTTTCAAATTTTTCTCTATGTCATCTTTGCGCTGTGGCTGTTGAACATCATCGGCGTGCCTCTGACTTCGCTCACGGTATTCAGTGGTGCGGTCGGCATCGGCATCGGGTTCGGCATTCAGCGCATCGCGGCGAACCTCATCAGCGGCATCATCATGATCATGGAGGAGACCTTGAAGCCCGAGGACATCGTCGAGCTAGAGGACGGCAGCTGGGGTGCCATCAAGAAGACGCAAGCTCGCTACACGTTGGTCGAGACTTTCGACGGAAAGGAGATCTTCATTCCCAACGAAGAGTTCATTTCGAAGCGAGTCATCAACTGGACATATTCGCACAAACGCGCGCGATGGATCGTTCGGATCGGCGTCGCCTACAACAGCGACTTGGCATTGGCACAGAAGCTCATGCTGGAGGCGGCAAACGAGCACGAAGGTATTTCCAAGGATCCTCCGCCTTTTTGTTTTCTCACCGATTTCGGCGACAGTGCCGTTCATTTCGAGTTGCGGATATGGTTTGAGCGCATCGATTTGAACATTTTCCAGCCGCGCAGCGAGTTGCTGTTTTCGATTTGGCACAAGTTTCAGGAGGCGGGAATTGAGTTTCCGTATCCGCAGCAAGATGTACATATTCGCACCATGCCAAACTTTAACAAGGGGAAGGAGCGATCATAAATTTGGGGCTTGTCCGTTTGGATTGTTCTACCGAAAACTCAAGCCCAAAGCTCACAACATAAGGCTTGCAACATAAGGCTTGCAACATAAGGCTTGCGCACGGAGGGAGACGAAGTCCCCCCGCAAAGTGCGCCGCAGACGAACCTCAGCGCAAAGAGCTCCAACAAGCTCCAACCTACGCGTGCGCCCTCTGCCAGCCGTCCGGATCGTCCAAGAAAGCCCTAACCTCGTGCGCAACCGACGGAGAATCAAGAAAACCCTGTTGCTCTGCACTCGCCAGCGCGTCTCGCCATGTCGCCAATGCGTGCAACTCGATTCCCTTCTCGTGCAAGGCTTTGGCAGCGTCAGGGAAGATGTCGTAGTAAAAGACGACGAAAGCATCGTTGCAAGTCGCTCCCGCTTCGCGCAAAGCTTCGACGAAAGAGATTTTGCTCTTGCCGTCGGTCGCATGGTCTTCGACCAACAACACATTAGGCTTTTTGCCCGCACGCCCCTCAGGCATCACGCCCTCGATGCGCGCTCCCAGCCCGAAGCCCTTGGGCTTTTTGCGTACGTAGAGCATGGGTTTGTTCATTTTCGCGGCGACCCAAGCGGCGAAAGGGATGCCCGCCGTCTCGCCGCCTGCAACGGCGTCGAAGTTCTTGTGCGCGAGCAAGCGGCAGGCGGACTCGGTGACGAAAGAGGCGATGTCGGGGTAAGAGATGATCTTGCGACAATCCACATAGACAGGGCTCTTCTTGCCTGAGGTGAGGGTGAAGTAGGGTTCGCCCTTGAAACTGACGGCTTGGATACGCAAAAGACGCTCTAGCGTTTCGCCCGCCAAGTTCTTGCGCGCCAATGCGCTAACGGAGGATTGCTTTGCGGAGGATTGCTTTGCCAACGGGTACTTCTGCCCGTTCAAGCCCGCCGAGTTGGGGATGCTCGTTTCTCTGTTCGAGTGGCACTGTGAATCACTCATCGTGGCAGGATTTTGCACGGCGCGTGCTTGCTTGTCAATCTCTTGTTTGGGATTATCCCTTAATTATCCCCTTAATTATCCCCTTAAAATCTGTAACGATTCTGTATCGTCTGGCTGGTTTGGCGGCGTGAAGACGACGATCTCCTCTTCTGCGTCTGCGTCGGGGACGGGGTCGGGGTCGGGGACGGGGACAGGGTCGGGGACGGGGACAGGGTCGGGGACGGGGACAGATAACGAGGTTCGGTAGGGGGCGGTTTTTTTGACGAGGGTGATGCGCTCTTCGTTGAGCGGGAGGTCGTGGAAGGCAGCGCCGTTCTCGGAGGTGAAAAGTTCGAGGCATCCAAGCTCGGCGGGCTTATCGGGTTGAAGGGCTGCGAAGACGCACTCGATGGCGTAGGGAGCGTTGAAGATGCCGGCGCAGCCGCAAGACGCCTGCTTGTGCGAGCGTCCATGCGGGGCGGAGTCTGTTCCCAAGAAGAAGCACCGCTCGCCGCTTCGGGCAGCCCCTACGAGCGCGAGGCGATCTCGCTCGCGTTTGACGAGGGGCAGGCAGTAGTGGTGCGGTCGCAATCCGCACCCCAGCAAGTCGTTGCGGTTCAACAGCAGGTGGTGCGGGGTGATGGTGGCGGCGAGCTTGTTGGGGGAACGGGCTCTTTCGCTGACGAAGTCTACAGCCTCTTTCGTCGAGATGTGTTCGAAGGTGATGCGGAGTTCGGGAAATCGTTCGATGAGCGGTTCCAAGTGTTGGTCGATGAATAGGCTTTCGCGGTCGAAGACATCGGTGGTCTCGTCTGCGATCTCGCCGTGGATGGAGAGGGGAATGTTGTGTTTCTCCATGTGTTCGAAGAGGGGGAAGAGGCTCGGCAGATGTTGGACGCCATGCTTCGTGTTGGTCGTGGCGGTGGCGAAGTAGAGCTTTCCGGCAAACACGCTTCGCTCAAGGGGGGGGGAGGTGCGTTCGGAGTCCTCAAGATAAAAGCTTTGGGGGGTTGTTTCTTCGGTGAGAAAAATGGTCATGAGGGGGTGGAAGGGGGAGGAGGCGTTGGACGGGTAGCGAAATTTGTGTAGGATTCGCAAGATGTTTTCTTTGTAGGTACGCGCTTGTCGAGCGTTGACGATGGGGGTGGCGAGGTTGGGCATCACGAGCGTTCGCGCAAATGTTTGTGCCGAATGGGGGAGGACAGCTTCGAGCAACTTTCCATCACGCAAGTGGAGGTGGAAATCGTCGGGTTTTCGAAGGGAGATGGGGCAGAGCATGGATTGTCGATGGAGGAGAATGGAGCTGGAGGAGAATGGAGCTGGACGGATTCGAACCGACGGCCTCCTGCGTGCAAAGCAGGCGCTCTGCCAACTGAGCTACAGCCCCAAAATTCACGCGGGTGGGAGGAGTGTAGCATGCGAGAAAGAGAGGAGAAGGCAAAAAAGACGCAACGACACTCACGCATCGCCCAAAGTCTATTCTATCCCAACGACTCCCCCGCTAATAGCTCCCCCAATGGCTATGGCTGCCGCTAACCAGATCCTTCTATCTGTGCGTCATCACCCACAGAAACCACAGGCTCAACAACACGAAAGCGACGACACGCAAGATTACGACAATTCTTCGCAAGCCCGGCGTAAAGTCGTCCCTGTCTCTGCGCGTATGCAACAAGGAACGAACCAGCGCCGAATGCGTCCATCCGCCGCCGAACCCTCCGCCCTCGTGCTTCAAGCCCTCCAAGTCGCGCAAGGCACTTTCGCGCTGCAGGCGTTCTCGACGCTCTCTCTCGCCCTCGCCGCCGCTTTTTTTGCCCCCCTTGCGATGTTTTGTTTCCACAGGCATTCCTCCGCTCAAAACACCTGCACGCCTTCTTGAACAGGACGTTCGGGACGCAACAGAACAACCTCCCCCTGCTCGTTCGGCACGCCCAACACCAGACACCTGCTCTCGACAGAAGCGATCCGCTTGACGGGAAAGTTGACGACCGCCACCACTTGAGCGCCTAGCATGTCCTCGCGCTCGTATAGTGCTGTCATCTGCGCCGAGCTTTGCAGCAACCCTATGGGTGCGCCGAAGTCTATCGTCAGGACATAGGCAGCCTTGCGCGCTTCTGCAAGGGGTTCGCAGGAAACGACGCGCCCGATGCGAAGGTCCAACGCCGAGAACAGCGAAAAGTCGGCGAGAGCCTTGACCGCCGTCATCCTTCACACCTCTTGGTGCGGTTCTTGATGCGGTTCTTGGTGCGGTTCTTGATGCGCTTCTTGGGGTGTTTTCAATTCCAGCACGAGCGCGTGGATGTCTTTCATCTCTTCGGCAAGGCAGTGGTGGACGGCTCGGTTTCGCTCCAAGCGAGAGAGTCCTGCGAAGTTCTGCGAGACGATTCTCAGCGAGAAATGACTTTCTCCTTTGTTCGCAGCGTTTTCTGCGCCTGCGTGTCCGAGGTGAGCGGGAGAATCGTTTGCCACAAGGCATTCTTCAGGCGCGAAGGCTGTCAAGATCTTTTGGCGTAGCTGTCGTTCGACAGGACCTGCGACAGAAGAATCAGGAGGCATCATGAGACATCGTCTTGTTTGTTCGCCGTTGCCGCAGAAACCTGCGGCGCAGGAATTTTTTGTTGCAGTTCGGAGAGCGCGAGAATATCGCTTTCGTGCTGAATGAGATTACGACATTCTTTGAGCGCAAGGTAAATCTTGTCGTTTTGCAGGCTTGCACGAAGATTTTGTGCGATGGGCGCCGAGCTGGGAGCTGCCTTTTCGTATTCAGAGAGGTAGCGTTCAAAAATTTCCAAGTAGGAGGAACGTTGTTGCTCGAAGATGTAGGCGCATTGCAACGCGTAGTAGACGCGGCGCGAGGGCGAGAGCGCGTCCGATTCTTGCATAATCTCTTTACGACGCATGATGTCGGCGCGGTTGTGGAAGACGAGCATGGTCGCATCCCCGCCGTTTTCAAGGACAGCTCCGTTGACGATGATCCTGTCGCCGTGCGACAGTTTGAGACGAAGGGGCATGGAGCGGAGGATAGCACGAGGGGAAAGGAGATGCAAAAATGGAGAGGCGAAAATGGAGAGGCGAAACAAGGAGAGGCGAAACAAGGAGAGGCGAAACAAGGAGAGGCGAAAAAGGCGCGTCTGCCGTGCGGCGACGAAGTGTGGTAGCGAAGTACGGCGACGAAGTGTGGTAGCGAAGTTTCGAGGGTTTTTTTCTCTACATCATCGCCCGTCGCGTCCATGATACGATCCAACATTTGATGCGATCCAAGAATCACGCTCAAGAATTCGCCCAAGAATTCGCCCAAGAATCACGCTCAAGAATCACGCTCAAGAATTCGTCCCAGAATCCGTCTTATAATTTGCATATGTCGCACAAAAGCCCGCCCTACTGGATGTACGGCATGCACTCTGTCGCCGCCGCTCTTGCCAACCCCCGTCGAACTTGCGCGCAACTGCTCGTCACAGAACAGGCGCTTGAAACCCTTACCGCCCTCCTCCGCCAACACGCCTCCACGCACCCCGCACAAGGACGGCTTGCCAAGGCAACCCTGACCCCCAAACGAGCGATCGACAAACTCCACAAAGCCTGTACGACGCACCAATCCCTCTCCCTGAAATGCCACCCCCTGCCCCCTCCCCCGCTCTCCGCGTTCGTCGAGACGCTGCGTGCGAAAACGACGACGCTCGTCATGCTCGACCGAGTTCAAGATCCGCACAACATCGGTGCCATCCTGCGTAGCGCCCGCTTCTTCAAGGTCCAAGCCCTTCTGCTCGCCAAGGGACACGCCCCCCAAGAAAACGCCTCGATCGCCAAAGCCGCCTGCGGCGCGCTGGAAGATATTCCCATCCTCTACACAAACCTCGCGCAAGCGCTCACGACGCTAGGGAAAAAAGGATGGAGCAGAATCGCCTTCGACGCTCACGCGCAAGAAAACGCACAAGAAGACGACAAGCCACAAGACGACATTCTGAGCGCAGAGCATAAAGTCCTCGTCTTCGGCGCCGAAGGAAAGGGGCTGCGAAGGCTGGTGCGGCAACATTGCGACCACATCACTCGAATCGCAGGCGGCGACGGCGACGAAAGCCTCAATGTTTCGAACGCTGTCGCTGTCGCACTCGCTCTTGCGGGCGAGCGGCAAAAAAATCGCTAGACAAGCAAAGCCGACAAGACTACAAATTCGCTAAGCCAACCATGACCCAAAAGAGTAATATAAGAGAGCAATCCAAGATAATAACCCATAGAGAGTAACCCAAAAGACACTTAGCGATGTGTTCTTGGCGATGCGCATGCCCAGGTAGCTCAGTCGGTAGAGCAGGGGATTGAAGATCCTCGTGTCGGTGGTTCGATTCCGCCCCTGGGCATTTCTTCGGGCATTTCTTCGGGCATTTCTTCGGGCATTTCTTCGGGCATTTCTTCAGGCGTTTCGGCATTTCTTCGGGCATTTCTTCGGGCATTTCGGCATTTCTTCAGGCACTCTTTCCAGCATTCTTTTCGAGCATTTTTCAGATATTTTTTGGCTACGATGTCTCCTCCCCCCCGCCGTGGCAAGCCTTCCCGCTCCGAAAACGCCCCTGCGCGCAAGGACGAGCGTTCTCAGCACAAAGGCGAAGAAGAAGCGTCCGCAGCCCCGTCTGTCGCAGAGTCATCCTTTCCTGCAGGGTTGCAACACTCGCCGCACTTTCCCGTCTTCCTTTCGAACCTCTTCCGCCGCAAAAAGCGACATGTCTTCGTAGAACAACGAAAGTTCCGCCGCAGACACCGCCTCGGCAACAAGTTCGCCTTCTTCGCTGCCTGTTGCCTGCTGCTCTCGTTTGCGGCGACAACCATGCTCGTCTCCGCCAACAGCCGCCAGGCTTGGTATCGAGCGCTGTGGGCGGAACGACAAAACCTCCGACAAAACCAACAACAAAGCCAACGACAAAACCTCCGACAAAGCCAACAACAACACCAACAACAACACCTTGGGTTGCTGCAACCCCTTGCAACATTACGCGAACAACACCCGGAAGTCCCGATGCTGGAGTTGGAAAAACCCTGGCGCTACAAAGCCTTCTATATCCCCTCGTTCGACCCTGAGACACAGCTGCTCCTGACCGACGAAAAAACACAACAGGCGCTTCTGTTGGATAGCGTGCTGCCGCAGCTGGCGATGCAGAAGACTTGGCGAATCTATCTGGTCATCACCGCGCTCTTGGCTCTGACGACATTGGCAGCGCTGGTACTGTGGTTCCGCCAAGTTTTCGTCGCACCCTTGGCAGACACCGTCCATGCTGTCCATCGTTTCACCGACGACCCCGGCAACCTGATGACGATGCTGATCGCCTCCGACCGCGCCGACGAAATAGGGTTCTTGCAACGCGAGCTCACGCGCATGCAAGTCGTCTATCGGATCAGCCTGAAGCAGTACCAGCACCTTGCCGCCTTGGGCGGCGCGGTGACGAAGATCAACCACGATCTGAAAGGTCTGCTCTCGACAGCCCTCATCGCCGGCGAATCGTTGCACAAGGCGAACAGCCTCAAGAAACGGAGCAAGGCGAAGCTCTTCGAAGCTGCGCTCGAACGCGCGATCGCGCTGTGCGAACAGCTGTTGGCTTATGTACGCGAGGACAAGAAGCCCGTCTTTCTCACGCGGGTCAATCTGGAAAACCTGCTACACTCGTTGGGCGCAGACCTGCAACTCCATGCCAAGGGCATTCTGAAGGTGACGACCCGTCTCTCTCCCACCCTCCCCGTCCAAGGCGACGCCGACAACCTCTACCGCGCCTTGAGAAATTTGGGACAGAACGCCATCGAGGCGCACGCGCAGAACTTGCGCATTACCCTCACGGGCGACAAGAAGAACGCGCACATCGATATCGCCGACGACGGACCGGGACTCTCGACGCAAGCCAAACAATCGCTGTTCAAGCCCTTTGCTCCCAGCAGCAAGATCGGCGGCAGCGGGCTCGGGCTGTCCATCGCCCAAGAGCTCATCAAGCAACACAACGGAAGTCTCACCCTTGCTCAAAGCAACGCCCAAGGCACGACCTTCCACTGCGTCTTTCCGATCGCGCTCGGCACGCAAGGGAAGCGCGCGACAAAACAACGGCGCAGCGCATGAGCAGGACAAAACAGGAAAAGCAGGCTTTCAAGCGTGCGGTCGCGCTCACCTACAAGCCCTTGGACGCCGACGACGCGCCGCGCGTCGTCGCCAAAGGAGAGGGCAGCATCGCCGATGCCATCGTGCAACAAGCCGAGACTTACAACATTCCCGTCCTGCGCAACCCCGAGCTCTCCGAGCTGCTGGCGGAGGTTGAAACGGGATCAGAAATTCCTACCGAAGCCTTTCTCGCCGTCGCCGAAATTCTGCGTTATGTCTACGCCTTGAAGGGCGAAGACCTTCCGCTGGCGCACAAGCAACATCAACGCTGACAAAAAAATGGACATGGTCACCTACATCAGCGCTCTGCTTGCCGTCTTCTTGTTGCTGGGGCTCTTTGCGCTCGTCATGCGCCAGATGACGCAGGGCGGCTTGCGCACGCGCGCGGCGCTGCCCGTCTCCTTGCAACGATTCCTGCCGCGCGCCTTGCGCTTGCAGGCAGCCACCCATGAGGAAGGTTTTGCTGTCGCCGCCGTCAGGATGCTCGATGCGCGAAGGAAGATCATCGCCGTCGATTACAGGGAGAAACGCTACATCCTCCTACTCTCGCAGCAAAGCGAGCAGTTGCTCGATACGCTGCCGCTAGCCGAACAGAAACGAGCGAAAGCATCCAAACCACAAGCATCCAAACCCCAAGCATGAGACTCCCAAGCATGCGACTCCCAAGCATGAGACTCCAGGCATGAGACTCCAGGCATGAGACGGCTAGCCTTGCCGCTGCTGCTGGGCGCGCTTGCGCTGACGGGCTTGCTGTTGCCTTACGAGGTGTTGGCGCAAAGCATTTCGCTCGATCTCGGCGAAGGGAGCAGCATCACCGGACGGGTGATACAGCTCGTTGTTTTTCTTACTGTCATCACGCTTGCGCCCTCGTTGTTGATTATGGTCACCTCGTTTACGCGCATCATCGTCGTGCTATCGATTCTGCGCACCGCCATCGGCACGCAGCAGACGCCTCCGAACAGCGTTTTGGTCAGCCTTGCCTTGTTCATGTCGTTTTTCATCATGCAGCCTACGCTGGTCCAGTCTTACGACGAGGGGATCGCTCCTCTGATCGAGGAGCGGATCGACCAGCAACAGGCTTTCGAACGCGCGAGCGCGCCTTTGCGCACCTTCATGCTTGCCCAAGTGCGCGAGAACGATCTGCGTCTCTTCTTCGACATCGGCAACATCGACGATGTCGACGCTCCTGAGCAAACGCCGATGCGCATTCTGATCCCTGCCTTTATGATCTCGGAGTTGCGGCGAGCTTTCGAGATCGGTTTTCTTCTTTTCATTCCGTTTCTGATCATCGACATGATCATCGCCTCGATTCTGCTCTCGATGGGCATGCTGATGATTCCGCCGATCATCATCTCTTTGCCGTTCAAGCTCATCTTCTTTGTTCTCGTCGACGGCTGGAACCTCGTTGTAGGCTCGCTCATCCAAAGCTTCGGCACTGTCTAGACCGCGAGGAGCTGGGCAAGGCGTGCCGACCAGCCTCACCTATCGGATCGACGCCCGCCCTACTGACGGCTCTGCGGAGGGAAAGACATTCGCTCAAGGGTTTGGCGAACAATTTGCCGAGCAATTTGCCGAGAAATTTGCTGCAAAATTTGCCGAGCAATTTGCTGAGGCCTTCAAGCCGCTTGTCGCCAAGCGTCGTCTGCTGTTCTTGGAAGGGGCGCTGGGGACGGGAAAGACGGAGATCGCGCGTGCGCTCGTACAGGCGTTGACCGAAAAGGGATCGAGCGAAAAGGGAGCAAACGAAGAAGAGACGGTCGTCCCCAGCCCGACCTTCGCCATCCTGCAACCCTACGAGACGAAGCGAGGGCTCGTGCTGCACGCAGACCTCTACCGCTTGCGCCAAGAGCAGACCTTGGACTTGGGGCTTGAAGAAGCTTTGCACGAGGGCTTTGTCATCATCGAGTGGGCAGAGCGTCTCCACCCTGCCCTCAGCGCTCGGCTGTCGGGGCAAGCGGAGCTGTTCCGTCTGCGCCTTACCTATGCCCGCGCCTATGCCAGCGCCTATGCCAGCAGTTCCGACAAGGACGATGCCGCCCCCTCCTCAGAGCGTTTCGCCGTCTTGACCCTACCGCAGAGGTTTGCGAACAAAGCCTTGCGTGATTTGGCGGACAAGAGAGAAAACGAGAGGCACAAAGAAAAATTTATGCAGAAAAAATCCGTGCAGAAAAAATCCGTGCAGAAAAAATTCGGGCAGAAAAAATCCGTGCGCAGCCATGCCTCTGCTCCCCCTATCACCCGCGCCTTCGTCTTGGCTGCGGGGTTGGGGACGCGCATGCGTTGCTACGCGCGAAAGCCCAAGCCGTTGGTTTCGGTGGGAGGCAAGCCCTTGTTGTTGCATGCAATCGAGCGATTGCGCGCGCAAGGCGTCGAGCAGATCGTTGTCAACGCCCACTATCGCGCCGATGCCATTGTCAAGGCTTGTGAGGGGCTTTCGCGCGTGACGGTGTTGAAAGAGCCAATGCTACTGGAGACCGGCGGCGGCATCGAGCGCGCGCTACCCTTGTTCGAAGAACAGCCCTTCTTTGCCGTCAACGCCGATGCCTTGTGGCACGACATCGATAGCACCGCTCACGATGCGCCCCCCTCTTCTTCCCTGCTCGCATGCCTTGAGGAGGGCTGGCAATGTCTTGTGCAACGACAAGAAAAGAAGGGCAAGGAGAAGGGCAAGGAGAAGCGAAGCGAGAAGGAAGCGACCGCGTTGCTCGCGCTCATCAAACAGCAAAAAAATCATCCAAGGAATCACCCAAGCAATCATCCAAGGAATCACCCAAGCAATCATCCAAGCAATCATCCAAGCAGCGATGATACCACGCAAAACACGCAGCCAGACACGCAAGCGCGCGACAGCCAAGCTTATGCCCTTGAGCCAGACAAACCCTTTCCCCTCGTCTTTCCTGTAGCGAAGTGCGAGCATGCCGACGACATGCGCGCTTCTTTTCGCTACATTGGCGTGCAGATTCTCACCGCCCGCGCCTTTCGGTTTTTCCGCTCTGAACTCGTGTTTCCGCAACAAAAGTCTTACTCGCTGACAGAGCTTTACGCACACGAAGCCGCTGCGGGCAGGTTGTTCGGCTTGGCGCTTGACGAGGCGTGGAGCGGACGATGGCTGCATGTAGGCAACCCAGAATCCTTGCGACAGGCACGCCGAGCGTGGAGGCACGCCGAGCGTGGAGGCACGCCGAGCGTGGAGGCACGCCGAGCGTGGAAAAAACTGAGCGAACGGACACGAACACGGATATGAACGGACGGATATGAACACGGATACGAACGGACGGATATGAACGGACGGATATGAACACGGATATGAACAAAGCCTCTTCCCCTGCTCCTGTGCGCGGCAAGCTCTACAGCATTCCTGCGTGGAGTCCTTTCATCGAGACGCTCGCGCGCGGAATCTTGGAGCAGGCGAAGCACGACGAAAGCTCTTCTCATTGTTCTCTTGCCGAGTGGCTTGTCTTCCTTCCGACCCGTCGCGCCTGCGTCGAGCTTCGCCAAGCTCTGTTGCGCCTGAGCGCGCCTGCGCGCTCGCAAGAAAACAAGAGTGCGCCTGCGCGCTCGCAAGAAAACAAGAGCGCAGCAGCGCACGCCGTGCTGCTACCGAAGCTCGTGCCGCTGGGCGACACGGGAGACATGGGAGACATGGGAGACATGGACGACACGGGAGACATGGACGACACGGACAAAAAAGAAACGGAGCGAGAAGTCGTCTCTGCGCTCCAGCGACGCCTGATTCTCGCCCAGCTCGTCGAGAAGTGGCTGGATGCCAACGAAAACACGGCGCGTGCGCCCTCCGCACCCGCGGCGGTCTCGCTAGCGCGTGCGCTCGAACGCCTGCAACAAGACTTCGCGCTGGAAGAAGCCACGCCCCAAGAGAAGTTAACCGCCGACCTGGTTCCCGCCACCTGCGCCGTGCATTGGCAAGACGCGCTCGAATTTTTGCGCATCATCATCGACGCATGGCCGCAAATCTTAAACGAGCGAGGCTTGCAAGACCCCAGCGTAAGACGCGTTCTCGCCCTTTCGCACCACGCCCAAGCCATCATCAACGACGACAAGAGGCAAGAAGCCCCCGTCCTCGTCGCCGGCTCGACCGGCAGCGTCAAGGCGACCGCGCGCCTGATGCGCACAGCACTCTCCCTTCCGCACGGGCAGGTTGTGCTTGCGGGTTGCCCCGCACCGCTCGACGCTTCTTCTCGCCGCGCCCTCTTCAAAGAAGGGTTGATGCCGACCCATCCGCTCCACCCCTTCCGCGCCCTGTTTGCATCGTGGAACATGACGCAAGAGCAAGTGGCAAGCCTTCTACAGCCCTATCCTGCCGCCTCCCCCCCCTTGCACCCCGAGCGCACAACCTTGCTTTCCCAAGCCTTCTCGGAATACCCCGCCCCCCTCACGCTCTTGCAACCTACAGGACTGACCGTGCTGCCCTGCGCAGAGGCGCAGGAAGAAGCCTATCTGATCGCGCTCATCCTGCGCGAAGCCCTGGAAGTACAAGGACAGCGCGCAGCACTCGTCACGCGCGACCGTACGCTCGCGCGCCGCGTCCGTAGCGCGCTCAAGGGACGCTGGAACCTCGACATCGAGGATACGGCGCAGCAGCCGTTGGCGGAAAGCCACGCCGCCCAGCTCTTCCTGCTAACCCTCAAAGTGCTCGCGTCCGAAAACCCCGTCACCGCTCCCGATGCGATCTCCCCGTTGAACATGACCGCTCTCCAATCTTTGTTCGTGCGCGCAGGAGGCGAGGTCGCCCTCGCATGGCAGAGCTTCGAAGGCAATGTCCTCAGAAAACCCCAGCGAGAAGACCCCGCGAAAACGCAACACGCCACAGCGAGTTTGCACGCCTTGCGAACGCTGCTCGAACAAAGTCATCGCTTCGACGAAAAGAACGCCGCCTTGCAAAACCAAAAAATCGACCGAAAGATCGACCAAAGCATCGACCAAAAAATTGATCGGGCCCTTGCGACGCTCGCCCCTTTGCAAAATCTGTTGTCGGGGTTGTCGTCAGGGAGCAGCCGCCCTACTCGCCTCGACCTTCTGCGCTGCCACCGCCAATGCGCCGAGAGCTTTGCAGCCCTCTGCCACGGTGAACCCGACGACAGCTCCGACCTCCCTCCCCTCTACCGCCTTGAGGGAGGGCGCGAGCTGAGACGCTTCTGCGATACCTTGGAGAGCCACTGGAAAGAAAACACGCGCGCAGAAGACGCTCAAGCAGAAGATATTCAAGACTATCTCCCCACGCTCGAGGCGCTCTTGGCAGCAGAGACGCGCGGCGGAGAGTACGCAACGCATCCGCGCCTTGCCATCTTGGGCGCGTTGGAGGCGCGCTTGCTCTCCTTCGACCTGCTCGTGCTGGGAAGCATGACGGAGGGCAGCTGGCCTGGCGAGCCTGACAAAAGCCCCTTCCTGCCCGAAAGCCTGCGCGCGAAAGTCGGGCTGAAACCCTTGGAACACAACATCGGGCTGAGTGCGCTCGACTTTGTCAATTTTGCAAGCGCGCCCATGCGTGTGCTGATCACTCACGCCGCGCGCGACAAGGGACAGCCGCAACAAGCGTCGCGCTTTGTGCAACGCCTGCAAGCCTGCCAGCCCTGCCGCAACCCTGCTTTCGAGGCGGAGCGGCGCGCGTGGCTTGCGCAGCTGCTGAGCGAGAGGGCTGCAGGAGCAGAGACACTTACGACCGTCTCCGCCCTCTCCGCCCTCTCCGCCCTCTCCGCCCCTGCGCCGAAAGCTCCACAAACGGCGCGTCCGTTGCGCGTGAGCCTCACCAGCTTGGCGACCCTTCACGAGGATCCCTACACCCTTTATGCGAGACAGGTGCTGCGCCTTGTGCCGCTAGAACCCTTGCTCGCCAACAACGAGCCTGCGCTCTACGGCAGCTGTCTGCATGCCTGCTTCGAAGAGATCCTTCAGGGCTACAAGAAGCAAACCTTCAAGAAGAAAACCTCCGCGCACGACAAGGAACAACCCGCGACAGAGATCCTAGAAAGCATCGTTGCCAGGCAGCTCGCTCGCTTTGCCCCCTCTCGTTTCGCCGAAGCCTTTTGGAAAGAGCCCTTGCTCCGTAGCGCAAAGCATCTGCTCGGAAACATGAAGGGCTTGAACCCTCGAAGGCTGTGGTGCGAGGTGGCGGGCGAATATCGCATCGCGCTGGAAAACGGACGCAACCTCACCATGTCCGCGCGCGCCGACCTTGTCGTCGAATCACAAGACGGCAGCTGGTGGCTGATCGATCACAAAACGGGCGCGCTCCCCTCCCGAACAAGCTTGGGCAACCTCGAACAACCCCAACTCGTGCTTGGCGCCTGGCTCTTGCAACAAGGCGCGTTTCAGGCGGAAGGAAAAAGACTGCGCCCCGCAACCCTGCCGCAATCGTGCTACTGGCGATTTTCCGGCAGACGCGACGGGGGCGGGTTGCGGATGATCGACGAACAGGTCTGGGCAAAAAAAACCACCGAACAAGGACAAGCCTTCGAGACGGCACAAGCCTTTGCCGAGGCATGCTTTGCTCACTATGCGGCGTTGTTGCAACATTTCGATTGCGAAGAAACGCCTTACCCCGCGCACGCGCTCTCGTTGCAACGCGCGACATACGACCCCTATCGTCACCTTGCGCGCAGGCAAGCGTGGAGTTGGAATGCCGACTGACCCTTCCCTTCTTCCCCCCCCTGACGACGAGCAAAAGGGCGCGCTCAAGGAGACGCACGCGAGCTTCTGGGTGACCGCCTCTGCGGGCAGCGGCAAGACGATGCTGCTGACGCAACGTTTTCTTGCGTTGCTGCTGGATGGCGCTTCGCCGGAGCGTATTCTCTGCCTCACCTACACACGCGCGGCAGCCGCCGAAATGGCGACGCGCATCTTGGATGCGCTGAAAAGCTGTACGGATACGCAGGAAATCATCCGCCTCTACCGCGCCTTCTTCGACAGAGACCCCAGCGACGAAGAACGAACGCGCGCGCTCACCCTGCATACGCGCAGTCTCGATTGCAAGGGGGGGCTGCGCGTGATGACCTTCCACGCCTTTTGTCAGTCGGTGCTTGGCAAGTTTCCGCTGGAGAGCGGGGTTGCGCCCCACTTCCGTCTCGTCGAGCAGGGACGCAAACAGCAACTCGGCAGAGACGCCCTGTTGGCAACGACGACCAATCCGCAGCAGCTGGCGATTGTCAACAACTTCATGGCGCTGGAGACATGCGCCACCTGCATTAGCGACATCGCCGCGCGCGCGCGGTCGCCCAAAGAGCTCGCGCGTGCAAAGGCTGTCGTCGCGCGACTCTTTGCCTGTCTGCCAAAAAAACCGACCCCGCCCCTCGCACGAGAAGTCTTGGAGCGATTGAAACAAACGCTCGAACAGCATCGATCGACATTGAAGATTACCGACTCGAAGAAGTTGCAAAAACTCTCCGCGTGGCTGAAGAGCGCAAAAGAAAGCGGCGGCGAAAGCGACTACGAGAGCGGCAGCGAAGAAGAGTACCGCAGCCTCTTTTTGACGAAAAACGGCTTGCTTCCCAAAAATTCCTTCTTGACGAAAGGCACGCTCGACCTGCTTTCCTGCGGCACAGCGCGAACGGACATCGTGCAAGCCTTGCGACGCGAAGCCGAGAGGCTAGCTGAGCTCACACGCGACGAAGAGCAGCGACGTTTGCGCGAGATCAACCTTGCGCTGTACGCGCTCGCCGAAGAGAGCGCGAAAGCACTGGCGTTGCGTCGGCGAAGGCACGCCGTCCTCGACTTCGACGACCTCATCGACAAGACGCAGGAGCTTCTCACCTCGTCGCAAACGCCCTGGGTGCATTACAAGCTAGACGGCAGCTTCGACCATGTCCTCATCGACGAAGCGCAAGACACCAACCACGCCCAATGGACGATCGTCGAACAGCTGACGGAAGAAATTTTCTCCACCCCCGCCCGCGATTCCACCCGCAACCCCGCTCGTTTGCCGCAAGCCGAGCGGAAACCTCGGTCGCTGTTCGTCGTAGGCGACGAGAAGCAATCGATCTACAGCTTCCAAGGTGCCGATATCCGCCGCTTCACCGCCGCGCGCGAGCGGTTTCGCAAACGTTCAAGCGAAGCCAACATGCCCTTCAAAGAGCTGACCCTCACCGGCTCCTATCGCAGCCTCGCGCCCGTCTTGGAGAAGGTCGACCAAACCTTCGCAACCCCACAGATGCTGGAAAGCTTGCAAGCGCTCGAACTCGCCCACCCCGCGCTCGACGAAGAGCGGCGCGAACTTCGTCCCTTGCACCACAAGGCGCACCGAAAAGAAGAGGGCGGCAGCGCCTCCTTACACCTGCTCGCGCGCGACAACGCCACAGACGCCACCCTGTCGTCAGCAGAGGAGAAGTCCGCCTGGGCGAATGCCATCGCCACCTTTGTCGCCGACCATGTGCTGGGAGAGCAAGCACCCCCCCTTCCCCTCCTCGACACCAGACAGACCGAAACCAGACAGACCGAAACCAGACAGAGCGAAACCAGACGACCTCGCGCCGGCGATGTGCTGCTGCTGCTTGCGCAGCGCACCCAGCTCATGCAGCCGCTGCTCGCGGCTTTCGCCGAGAGAAAGCTTCCGTGCGAGGATATCGACAAGTTCCGACTCACCGCAACCCTGCAAGCCGAAGACATCTTGGCGTGGTTGCGCTTTCTCGTCCTTCCCGACGACGAGCTGAACCTTGCCAGTCTTCTCAAAACGCCCTTCCTCGCTTTGTCCGAAGAAACGCTGCAAGCGCTCTGCCTCGCGCGCTTGGAACGACGACAGAACCTTTGGCACAAGCTATGCGAAGACGACGCGCATGCGAACGCTACGGACTGGCTGAAGCGTGCGCGCGCTCATGCCGTCAAGCTTTCGCCTTTCGAAGCCTTGCGCTTTCTGCTGGAGCGTCCTTGTCCGTGCGCGCGCAGCGGCACGGCGGCGCTGCTGGCAGCTCATCGCAACTTGGATCCTGCAGACAACCTGTGCGAGGAGGCGCTCGCTTTCGCGCAGAACAATACTCCCGCCACCTTGCCGCAGTTTCTCGATCACTTGGAAGGACTGCAAGTCGACATCAAACGCGAGAGCATCACGCAACCGACCGACAAGATGCGCCTGATGACCATCCACGGCGCGAAAGGGCTGGAGGCACCCATCGTCGTCTTGCCCTTGTTCTATCTCAGAAGGCCGCGCAGCGACACCGTCATGCCGTGGCGCGACGAGGCGCACGACAATCCGACCCCCATCTACCTTCCTGCAGAGTCGCTCGCTATCCTCGAAGGCGACGAGAGTCCCGCAAGCCGCCACAGCTTAGGCAAGCGTCTCAGCCGCCAAAGGAAGCAACAAACAGAAGACTTGGAAAAAGAACAGCAGAGATTGCTCTATGTCGCCATGACGCGCGCGCGCGACCGCCTCGTGATGCTCGCCCCCGAAGAGGAGTCGACCTCCGCGCACTACGCACAGACATGGAGCAAGCATCTCAAGCAAACCGCGCAGAAGTACAACTGGCGCGTCCCGCAACATGCGCAAGACTTCGCTACGAGGGCGGAAGAAACAAAAGCAACGCCGTCCGTCGCTCCTGAGATTACTCCTGATATTGCTCCGTCCTTTCTCTTCACCGAGCCTGCAGCCGAACAACGCCTGCAGCCGCCGCGCGCAGCCTCACGGCACAAGACACACGCAGACGAGCCACACGAGCAGAGGGAGGAAGGCAACAGAAGGCTCGATCAACGCAAGCGCGGTCTCATTCTCCACAGCTTGGTCGCGAAACTTGCCCAAGAAGAAGAAGGCACGCGCGAACGACAAGCGCGAAGGCTGCTGTCGCAAGCCCTGCAACCCTTCGCGCTGGAGGCGGAGGAGCGGCTCAGGCTTACGGACGACTGGGTCGCAAAGACGCTGCGTCTGCTCGAACAACCCCCTTTCTTTGTGTCAGGACGCGCGCCTCTCTTCGAGGTCGATCTCGCAGGCACTTTGGAACAAGGCGAATTTACGGGAAGGGTCGACCTGCTGTTGGAGGATGCCTCGACGCGTCTGTTCGGAGACTTGAAGAGCGACGCCACGGTTCCGCAGCAACTGCCAAAAAGCTACGCCTCGCAGTTCGGCGTCTATCGCGCGCTGCTGGAGGCGCTGGAGCCGAAGAAGAAAGTCGAGGGCTATGTGCTGTGGTTCGAGACGGGCGAGATACAAAAACTGAGCGAAGGCGACATGCCGCAACCTGAGACGATCGCTTCCTTTTCTCCTTGACGCGCGAGGCACGAAAAGCGCAGAATAAAAGACGGATGAAGTGGCTCGTCAAGCGCATCGAAGGAAACACAACGGAGGATATGATGGCTGTCATCCATGTCTCGGACAAAGATTTTGCAGCGCAGGTGTTGCAATCGGACAAGCCTGTTTTGGTCGATTTTTGGGCAGAGTGGTGCACACCATGCAAAGCGATCGCACCCGTGCTGGAGGAGATCGCGGCTGAGCGTAGCGATTCGCTCACAATTGCAAAACTCAACATCGACGAGAACCCCGACACGCCGCAACAGTACAAGATTCGCGGCATCCCTACGCTACTGCTGTTCAAGGGGGGAAAGCGCATCGCCGCCAGCGTCGGCGCGCAAGGGCGGCATGCGCTCGACAGCTGGTTGGAGGAGAACCTCGCGTGATGAAAAGGCTGCGTGTTTCGTTTTGCTCACGCACAAGCTTTTTTGCAGAGGGAAATTCGTCGCTCTAAATCTAGCGACGCTAGCGACGCCCGCGCCGCCACTTGTCTCTTGTCCCGTTTTCTTGCGGCTCGCTTTTTTACGAAGCGGGTTCATGCTCCTCTTGTCTCTCGCATCCCTCGTACCCCATCTTGTCCTATGCGTGCCAACGCCTTTTTGTGAATGATATCCTGTCCTTTTTCCGTGCGCGTCACACATTGAAGCGAAACAGAAACACCTCTTCATCCTTGACAACATAGCCCTTGCCCTCTTGGCGCACTTTTCCCGCTTCGCGCGCTTGCTCGAAGCTGCCGTACTGAAGAAGCGTCTCTACCCCGATCGTCTCTGCACAAATAAATCCTTTCTGAAAATCGGAGTGGATTTTTCCCGCGGCGTCAAACGCCGTCTGCCCGCGCTTCAATGTCCAAGCGCGCACTTCCTGCTTGCCCGCCGTGAAGAAAGTTTCGAGTTCCAGCATGCGAAAAAGCACGGATGCTGTCTGCTCCAAACCGCTTGCGCGCGCTTGTTCGCCTAACAGGCTCGCTCGCTCCTCTTCGGACAGCGCGGCGAGTTCCGCCTCTTCGATGGCTGAGAGTTGCAACACCCCTGAGTCTGCGCGCTCCGCCCTCTTTTCGATCGCCTTGACGAAAGCCTCCTCTTTTTCTCCGCCCTCCCCGCCGACATTGCACACATAAAGCATCGGCTTTGCCGTCAGCAACCCCAAGCTCTTGACGAAAGAGGCGTCCTCTTCATCGAGCGCACAAGCGCGGGCGGGCTTGGCATCCGCCAGCAGATCGCGGAGCTGCTTGAGAATTTCGTGCTGCCGCTTCTCCTCGCGCGAGAGGACGCCGCGCGCTCGTTTTGCGGCTTGCCCTATCATTCCTTCCAGACGCGCCAAGTCGGCGAGCAGCAGCTCGACCTCCAGCAAGTCGGCGTCGCGGTCGGCGTCGGGAGACTGCTCGACATGCAAGACGCGCGACGAAGGGAAGCAGCGCACGAGGTGCAACAACACATCGACCTCTCGAATGTGGGAGAGGAACTTGTTGCCCAAGCCCTCGCCCTTGGAAGCGCCTCGGACCAGCCCTGCGATATCGACGATCTCGACAAAGTTCGGCACAGCCTTGGCAGGACGGACGGCTGCCACCAGCGCATCGAAGGCGCGATTGGGAACAGGAATGCGTCCTCGGTTCGGCTCGATCGTGCAGAAAGGATAGTTCTGCACATTCGCAGCTTCGGTTGCCTGCAACGCGTTGAACAGAGTCGACTTGCCTACATTCGGCAAACCTACAATTCCGCAAGAACAGCCCATAAGATTCAATAGCTAGAGTTGTTAATTGGTTAGATTGGTTAGAGTTGTTAATTCGTTAGATTGGTGAGTTGGTTAGATTTGTTAGTTAGTTAGAGTCGTTCGGTTGCCAGCTTCGAGAAGCTTTCGACGAACTTGTCCAGCTCGCGCTGGCGAAGACGCTTGCATCGTTCGGCATGCAGGATCGCTTTCAGCTGGGCGAAAGCTTTGTCCAAGTCGCCGTTGACGATGGTGTAGTCGTAGTCTTTGGCGTGCGAGATTTCTTCGGATGCCTTTTCCATGCGCAACGCGAGCGTCGAAGGATCGTCGCGGCGGCGTTTGACAAGGCGTTCTTTCAGCACCTCGCGCGAGGGCGGTAGCAGGAAGACGCTCACCACCGAGGAGGGTTCCATCTGTCGCTTGATTTGCTCGGTGCCTTGCCAGTCCACATCGAAGAGCACATCTTGTCCGCGCTCCAGCGCTTCGCGGACAGGGGCGTGCGGCGTTGCGTAGAGGTTGCCGAAGACCTGCGCCCATTCGAGAAATTCTCCGCGGTTGCGATATTCTTCGAAAGTTTTTGTATCGAGGAAGCGGTAGTCCGTTCCGTCAACCTCGCCTTCGCTACGCGGGCGGGTCGTGCAGGAAACCGACATCACCAACGAGGGGGAGCAGTTTTGTGTTTGTTCTTGTGTTTGTTCTTGCGTTTGTTCTTGTTCGGAAGCGAGCAGCTTGCGTGCGAGCGTCGTCTTCCCCGTTCCTGACGAGGAGGAGATAATCAGCAAAAAACCACGACGGAAAAATTGAGATCGCATCGAATGATTGTTGTTTTAATTTTTTAAAAAAACTATGTCTATCAAGTGACAAAAACGCAAGGCAAAATAGCTTCTATTTTTGTCTTAATAAAAAAGCATGTCGCACGCACGGGGGGGGTGGAGGGAGTATAGCATGTCTGTTGCGCTCGCGCTTGTGCTTTTTTAATAGCACGCGCTCGCACAGCGGACATGATCTTCGCCGTTTTTCTTATCGGTCGACCGAAACACATAATATTAATTTTTTCTACACTGCATCGATGAGATGTTTTGCCAACCCCCAATCGAGCCTCCTGCGATACATACCATCCGCACGCAATCCCCGATACGCCGTCAAAAAAATATCGTGCGTTTTTTTGCGAACATCGTCGAGAACATCATTGATCTTCTTAAGGAATTTTTTTGTGACTTCGTGATCGATCTTAATTGTCGTAATCGCTCTGCTACTAACGCCAATCTCATACCCCCTCACCTCTTCCGCACGACAAAAACGGATCGATGCCTCCTTCGTGTTATCCAACGCGAACAATCCCAGTTCACCGTGCGGATCGTTAAAACGCATCACTCTTTTTTTACTCAACAAAGGCTTACTCAACAAAGCCTTACGCAACAAAGGCAAGCAGTTCTGCAATTCTCCATACCCGCCCAAAGGAACATCGTTGCGATACAGAGCAATGTCGTTTTGCGGTCTCGGTGAGAACATCGCCAAGCCCACAGGATGCGCCGTCTCGTCAAACAACGCACCCGTAAGAGAGACAAAGCTGTGCAGACGCGCGCGAAACAAAGCAAAGCGCGAGAAAGAACGGATAAAGGATTCCGGCACCAAAGCCGCCACATAAGCGCAGTTCTGCAAGCATTGCTCGAGCGCGTGCTTGTAAAGGTCGTCGTGCACGCACACAGGAAAACAAAGCCCGCGCAAGCTCGCCGAGTTGCGCGCAAGCCACGGCGGATTGGTCACGCACACATCGAAGCCTTGCGGAAAATCTTGTAAAGTGTCGCGCTTTTTCACTTCCTTGCTCGCCTCCGCCGTCGGTGCGATGTCAAACGCGCGCGACGCACCCAACAAACCGACGCTATCAAGCTTTCGCAAAAGGTCTGCCTGCCCCGCGAAAGGCTCCAGAAGACGGCGCTGCGGCAAGTCGGCAAGCCGCGCCCACGCTCGAAAAGCCCCCAGAGCGAAAGGATTCGTCGCCCCCGCCGTGTAGTAACAGCCGTGCGTCCGTTTCTGCTCTTCCTGTTCTCGTCTCAGAGACCTTGCGTCGCTCAGCATCAAACCCTTCCTTCGTTCTGTTTTTGTTCTTTTCTACGATATTTTTGTGATGTTGGCAACCTTGTCCCCAAAGTTATCCCCAAAGTTATCCCCAGAGTTATCCCCAGAGTTATCCATATTTTGTCCACAATTTGTCTGCATCGTGTTCATGTTTTTTTAATTTTGGCGGCGAAGAATCCGTCCATGCCCCCCTTGTCCTTTTCGAAGAAGGGCAAAGTACGCAAGAACCCCTGCTGCGTGATGAAATGCTCGCGTCCGTAGACCTCCTCCTTCGAGAAAGGCACGATCTCCGCTCCCTCCATCTTCGGCATGCAACGCTCGATGACCTCCTCGCCCTCCTCGCGCTGCAACGAACAACAGCTGTAGACCAGCAACCCTCCGCTTGCAACCGAACGCCAAGCTGCGCTCACGAGTCGGCATTGCAAAGCCTGCAGCCTCTTCACCTCGCCCTGCGACTTCAAGTGCAAGATGTCGGGATGGCGGCGAATCGTTCCCGTCCCTGAACAAGGCGCGTCCAAGATCACACCCGCGTAAGTCTTCGTCTCGGTAAAATTTTCCAAGTCAACCAAGACCGAACGCGTGCTCTCGGCAAAGCCCGTTCGCTCCAAGTTCTCCTGTAGCGTCTTCAGACGCTCCTGAGAATAATCGATCGCGGTCACGCGCGCGCCTGCTGCCGCCAATTGACAAGTTTTTCCGCCGGGCGCGGCGCAGAGGTCGAGTATCTCGGTGTTTGCAACATCGTTGAGCGCCCGCACCGGCAGCGCTGCGGCTGGGTCTTGCACCCACCAAGCGCCTTCTTCGAAGCCTTCGATCTCGCGCACGCGCGCGCTCTCCGAGAGAACTAACGAGTTTCCAAAAACCTGTCGTGCCTGCAGACGCTGCTCCCATTCGCTTGGCTCGCCCTTGACGCTGACGGCAAGCGGCGGCGAGAGCGTATGCTGTTCGGCGATGCTGTCGCGCGCTTGCTCTCCGAACATCTGCCCCCAGCTCTGCCAGAGCCAGTGCGGCGTGGAGAGACGCAAATGCCTCTGGCGTTCAGGCAGCAGAGTGAGTTTTCGCCGCGCCATGTTGCGCAGCAAGGCGTTGACGAGCGAACAATAACGTCCGCCTCCCAGCGTCTCGACCATCGAGACGGCGTTGGAGACGACGGCATAATCCTTGGTTTCCAACAGCAACAGCTGCGCTGCCGCCAAGCGCATGACCATGCGCAAGCGTACTGTGTCGGGACCTGCGAGCGGACGGGCGAGCAAGACGTCGATGACCTCGTCGAGCACTCCCAAGTTTCTGAGGACGCTGTTCGTCAGCAGATGAGCAAAAGCGCGCTCGCGCGGTTCGAGAAGGTTCATGCTTCTGTTATCGGCAAACGCCTGATGCAAGGGCTTGCGCTTCGACAACACGCCGTTCAAACAATGAAGGGCTGCCGTGCGTGCGTTCGACAGACGTTCCGTCACGAGCGAAAGCCCTTCGATTGCAAAACACGAAGATCGATCGACAAGACGCCTAACCAATCTTGTCTTTCTTCCCCCGTGCGCTCCCCTTGCGCGCGATCTCTAGAAGGGCAGGAGCACATCGGCGATTTGCGTCCCAATCTTGGGCTGCTGCAGGTTGCTGAGCGTACCGCGTCCGCCGTAGGCGACGCGCGCTTCGGCGATTTGGTCGAAGGCGATCGTGTTGTTGTTCGCAATGTCCTGCGGACGCAAAACGCCCGCCACATGCAAGACGCGCACCTCGAAGTTGACGCGCAACTCCTGCCTTCCGTAGACGACGAGATTGCCGTTCGGCAAGGTCTGCGTCACGACGGCGGCGACGCGCATCGTGATCCGCTCGTCGCGCGAGATCGTGCCTGAGCCTTGCGTAGCACTTTGCGAGGCGCCGTCGAAAAGGTCGTTCAGCGGCGGCACCAAAGGAAAGAACGTGCGCACCGTCGAATCGAGCGCGCCCAAAGCACCGTTCTCCGTCTCCTTGCTGCTCGAGCGCGTGCGCTGGGTGGCGTTGTTCAGCTCTGCCGAATCTTGTACATCGATCAACACGGTGACGATATCGCCGACCCTTGTCGCGCGCAAGTCCTTGAAGAAAGCGCGCGAGCCTGACCGCCACAGCGAGTTCGGATTGCGCTGCAGTTTCTGCGGAGCAGGCATGGGCATCTCCACCTTGCGATAGTCCTTGCGCGTCGTCGGGTCTTGGATGGGCGAAAGCGGAGGCGTCTCGCCCACGCGCGCCAGCCCTGCGCAACCCGCTTGCGTCAAGACGCTTGCAAAGACGCCTGCAAAAAAGACACCTGCAAAAACAATTCTCCGAAAAGGACGCGGACAAAAACGCGACATCATCTTCCCCTCCCCGCCGAATGTTTGTTCAAGGGTTTGTTCAAGGGCTTGTTCAAAATGTTGTCCAACCGATTGTTGTGGCGTCGCTGCCTGCGCGCTCGAAAGGGATTGTCTTCGACGGCGCGACTTTCGCTTGTCGCGCTCTGCGATACTTTGAGGGTAGAGTCTTCTTGTTTGCCCCGCTGTTCGCCTGTTTTTGCCTTGTCCGTCGCTTCAGACATTTCTTCGGACAAGCCCTCCGACATGACCTTTGCGTGTCCTGTGCCGTCGACGACCGCCATGAATTCGCGTCCGCTGAACTTGTTGCGCAAGCGCACCGTCTCGCCGTGCGCACCGTCGCCCAAAGCGAGTGCCTGCAAGACGACGCGCACGCCGTTGTGATTGTACGCCACCTGTACGATAGAACGTCGTTTGACGAGGCGAGCGGGTCGCAAGTCCTGCGCGCGCAAGACCTGCCCCGCCCTGCGTCGAAATCGTATTTCCATGCCGAGCGCCTGCTCGATGTCGGTGAGTGCGTAGCGCAGCCTTTTGCTTTGCGGCAGGTCGATTCGCTTCAGGTCTGCACGCGTCAAGCGTGTTCCGTAGAGCAGCGTGCGTCGCGCGGCAAGCACGCGCACATAGGGGATCGCTTCGCCGTAAAGGGAGACTTGTTGTTCGTGCGCCGTTCCTGCGTTGCGTTGTGCGAAGGAGTAGGATTTTCGGACGGCAACCCGCGCCGAGAATCGCCTGCTCGCCTCGTCCCACAGGATGGAGTGCACGCGCAGTCGTCCTGTCTCGGGAAAATCGGAGGGCAGTGTCGTCCGCAGCCTTCCTGTCTGGTAGCGTCCGCTCCATGCCTTCTCGCGGATCGCGTTCAACAGCATCGTCTTGACTTCGCCGTGCGAAGAAAAACGTGTGTTGGCGAAGCCCGTGTTGGCAGCCGCTCCGTTCTTCTGTGCGGCGGAGGCGTTGAACAGGGCAGCGACGAGCAACGCGAGAAAGAGCGTCAAGCAACAGACGATCAAGATTTTTTCGCAGAACCTTCCGATGATATGCCACGCGCCCTGTTGCGAAGGGTTGCGAGCAGCGTTCCCCGCAGCGTCTCGCGGAGGCAACGAGGGTTGCGGAGGCAACAAGGGTTGCGGAGGCAACAAGGGCTGCGGAGGCAACGAGGATCGCTGAGGCAACGAGGATCGCTGAGGCAACGAGGGTCGCGGAAGCAACGAGGATCGCGGAGGGAGGGAAGGGTTCATCTCGACCTGATGTTATCGGATGTTTGTTGTTGTTGCGGAGATTTGGTCGGCGGTTTCGATGACCTTCGAGTTCATTTCGTATGCGCGTTGCGCGGAGATCATGGCGGTGAGCTCTTCGACCGCTTCGACATTGGCGGCTTCGAGGTATCCTTGCAGGAGCGTTCCGTATCCTGCCGCTCCTGGAGTGCTAACATTAGGCACGCCTGAAGCGGGGGTTTGGGCGTAGAGGTTGTCGCCCAAGGCTTCGAGTCCTGCTTCGTTGGGAAATGTTGCCAGGTCCATCTGTCCGAGGAATCGTGGTTGCACCTCGCCCTCGATGCTGGCGAAGGCCTGCCCGTTGCGGTTGATCGTGATGTCGATAGCGTCTTCAGGCACGGTGATGGCGGGCAAGAGCGGATAGCCGTCGACGGTGACGAAAGTTCCTTCTGCGCTCAGCTGCAAGGAGCCCGAGCGAGTATAGACCTCGGTTCCGTTAGGATGGTCGACGCGAAAGTATCCTCTCCCGCTGATCGCCAAGTCGAGCGCGTTGTTCGTTGTGACCAGATTGCCTTGGTTGTGAATTCGATAGACGCCTGAGATTCGCGTTCCGAGTCCGAGTTGGACTCCTACGGGGACGATGGTGTTTTGTTCCGAGGAGACCGAGCCGACCTGTCGGATGTTTTGGTATAGCAGGTCTTGGAAGACGGGTCGGCTTTTTTTGAACGCGGTTGTGTTCAGGTTGGCGATGTTGTTCGCCGTCGTCTCGACGAGAAACTGCTGAGCCAGCATTCCCGACGCTCCGACATGCAAGGCACTCATCATCGTTCTTCTCCTTGTTAGAGTCTTGTCAAGGTTCGGATCGCCTCTTGAACGCGGCGATCTTCGATATCGAGGTATGTTGCCATCTGTTGATAGCTTCGCTCCACATCGATCAGCTGGACAAGCTCGCGCACCGGCTCGACATTCGACAGCTCGCGTGCGCCTTGCAGGATCCTTGTCTGCTCGGCGAAGACGCGCGCTTGCCCGTCGCTCGCGCGGTAGTAGAGGCTGTCGAGTTTTTCCAGGGCGTTTCCGTCGTCGAACTCGACGACGGAAAGTTGGGTGATGCGGTCGTTGTCGACATAGACGGCCCCTTCGGGTGAGATCGAGATGGTCTCCCAGCCTTGCGGAAGGTTGATGATCTGTTCGCCCCTGTCCAGGAGCAGGTTGCCGTCGGGGAGCGCCAGTCGGTTCTCGCTGTCGACGACGAGCGTTCCCGAGCGCGTGTAGAGGACGCCCTGCGGCGCCAAGACGGAGAACCAGCCGTCGCCGCGCAAAGCGACATCCAGCGGGTCGCGCGTGATTTGCAACGCTCCCTCGCGCGGGTCGCGGGCAATGTTGACCGCCTCGTTGAAGGCGAGCTCGCCGCTCGCCCGTGTCGCCTGCGTGCGCACCAGCAAGTCGTGAAACGCCATTCGGTCGGCGCGATAGGCGCCCGTGTTGCTGTTCGCCAAGTTGTTGGCAACCATGTCCAGCTGCTGGCGCAATCCGAGCTGACGCGACAAGCCTATGTAAAGTCCGTTCTCCATGACAAGCCTTTCTTCCAGAAGGTTTCTTCAGCAAGTTTCTTCTGAAGGGTTTTGAAGCAAGACTTGTGCCAAACAAGGCATCGTTGCTTGCGGTCTTCGCGGCACTTTCTTGTCCTAGTTTCTACCTTCGTTTCTACCTTCGTTTTTTCTTCGTTTTTTCTTCGTTTTTGTCTTCGTGCAAAAATCTGTGGATAAGATCCTCTTGTTCTGCGTTTGAAGGCAAAAAGGGCTTGCTTTTTTGGGAAAAAATGGCAGGATAGAAAGTGCAAGATAAAGAGTGAGAGAGTCTAGCATTCGAGACGAACATTCTACTAACATTCCTATGGTTTGGGTCAATATCTTGTCGGGGTTTTTGGATCGGCGCTTTCAAAGCGATGCGCGTTGTTGCACTCGGCATCGAAGTTGCTTGCATGCAAACCAGACGACCAGCCAGATGATCTTGCTGCCAATCTTGCAAATAATTTTGGCGATCCGTCTCGACGAAGCCAAAAGTGAACCTCTGCGGCGAATCTCTGTAGCGAACCTCTGTAGCGAACCTCTGGCACTCCCCTCCCCCCCTCTCACCGCTCCTCTCACCGCTTCCTCCGCAGTTCCCGTAGCCCGATGACCTACCCTTCCTCCGCTGCAAACTCGCGTCCGCGCAAACGCTCGGCATGGATTGTCGTCGTCCTCTTGCTGCTGGTCGTAGGGTTGCTCGTCGCCTTGTTCTTGGGGAGGCTCGCGTTCTTGACCCAATTCCTGCCGACGACGAGCGACCAGGGCTCTGCGAACAATACCGAAGAGCAAATCAGCGATATCGTGACCTACGAGATGCGCAAACCGCTGGAGATCGTGCTGAACAGCGGACAGGAGAATCGTGTCTATCTGAGTCTTTCGCTCTCATTCAAGCTTTCCAGTACGCAGGATGTGCCGTTCGTGCGTAAGCTCGAGCCTGCCATCCGCGACACGATGATTCCCTATTTGCAAGAGCTGCGTCCCGAAGAGCTGGAAGGGTCGCGCGGCATCTTCCTGCTGCGCGAAGAGCTGCTGTTTCGAATCAACAAGGTGACGGGCTCGGTGCGCGTCGAGGATCTCTTCATCGAGTCCTTGCAACTTCAGTAGCCCAAACTTCAGTAGCCTCAGGAGAATCACAGGATGAGCGAAGAAGGTCGTAAAGATGTTGTCTTCGGGGCGAACTGGGCGCAGGACCTCGGCGGTGACGGCGTTGCGAACAAGGCGTCGACATCAGGCACGCCCGATATGGGCGACTTCAACATGCTCGGCGACGAAGGGCTCGAGAATCCCGATAGCCCCCTGCTCGACCAAGGCGAGGTCGATTCGCTGTGGGGCAAGCGAGACAGCGACCGCGGAGCGACGAAGAAAGGGCTCGGTTTGCTCGTCAACAGCCAGCGCATCACCGCCGAGCGTTTGCCGGCGCTGGAGGGGATCTACGAACGTTTCGCCCGCATCTCTTCGAGCAGCATGCGCTACTTCACCTCCGAAAATGTGGACGTCACCTTCGGCAAGATCATTCCGATGCGCTTCGGAGATTTTCTCAACTCCGTCGAGTTGCCGAGCCTTCTCGTCATCTTCAAGGCCGAACAATGGGAAAGCCGAGGGCTCATCGTGCTCGACAACCAGCTCATCTACGCCATCGTCGATATCCTGCACGGCGGCAGACGCACGCGCCAGCTGCCGTCGAACGAAGGCAAACCCTACACCGTGATCGAAACGCAAATGATCCAGCGCATGGTCAACAGTGCGCTCAAGGACTTGGAAGGCGCCTTCGATCCTGTCAGCGTCGTCAACTTCCACTACGAACGCATGGAAAACGACTCGCGCTTTGCAACGATCGCTCTGCCGTCGAACACGGCGGTGGTCGCCGACTTCACGATCGGCATCGATCGACGCAGCGGCACCATGCGCATCGTCATGCCCTACCGAACGCTGGAGCCCGTCAAGACGGCGCTCTCCCAACAGCTGCTGGGCGAAAGCTTCGGCGAATCGGGAGCTTGGACACGACACTTCAGCGAATCCTTGCGCGTCTCCAACATCGAGCTGGAAGCGGTGCTCTCCGAATTCCAGTCGACGCTCGGCGAAGCCTTCTCGTGGAAACGAGGCAGCAAGATCGAAATCGACCTGCCCCTCGATCCCCAGATCACCGTCCACAGCGGCGGAACGCCACTCTTCATCGCTGGCATGGGGCGCAAGGAAGGACACTTGGCGCTACGATTGCTCAAAAGAGCAGAGAGCGAAACCGAAAAAGCCGCCCATACGCAACGACCACACGAATCCGAGGACGCCGAAACTCCGAAAATTCCCGGCGCCTCCGACGGCACAGCGGCTGAAGAAAAGGCGACCGAAGACTTGTTGCCGCGACGAGAAAACCTGCAAAACAACGAAGACCCCAGCATTTGACGACAACATTCCACAAAGTCTACGCAACATTCCCTGCATCTCACTCCTGCATCTTACCCCTGCATCTCACTCCTGCATCTCACTCCTGCATCTCACTCCTGCATCTCACTCCTGCATCTCACATGGCACCTTCTGTTTCCGATACCCTGCTTGCCGCTTTGCTCTCGTCGTGGCCGTCGTTGTTGCTGGACGGGTTGCTGCTGTTTCTGCTGCTCTGCGCTGTCCTCTACGCTGTGCGTTTGAGCCGCGCCGTCAGTGCCATCCATCGCGGCAAGTCCGAGATGGCGTGGCTGTTCGCACGTTTTGCCGAAAACATCGCGCGGGCAGAAAAGCTGTTGGTCGAGCTGAAAAGGTCTGCGATCGAATCGCAAGAATCCTACGGGCGACGCAAAGAAGAGACCGACAGGCTCAAGGTTGATCTCGGCTATCTAATAGAGAAGGGCAACGGACTCGCCGACCATCTGGAAGAAAGCATCGGCATGGCGAAAGAAGCCCGCTCGGCTGCTTCGAGCCGAAACCGCAGGAGCGCTTTGAACGAAAAACCCGCAGAGCAGCGCCAGACAGAGCGAGCAGGCAGAGCGAGCGCAGGGGCAGCCGCGAGCATGCCGAACTTACACAACTTGCGTTAAAACCAAGAACAAAGAACGAAGAACCAAGAACTTAGAACTTAGAACAAAGAACACGAAAGGAACAACCCATAAGGAACACCCATGCGGCTTTTCGTTGTCTTGTCGTTCATCATTCTCATCGGCGTCGGAGCTGCATCGCGCATCGACAGCCTGCGACGCAACACGCAATGGCAGAAGCTCAGCGACTTCTTCTCCCAAGCCGCCGCTCAGGACGAGAGCGAGGAGAATGCAGCCGTAGAGCTTGCGCCAGTAACAGAAACCCAGGCAGGGAACGCGGACGACGAGGGAGCGGTGTTCGGAACGCTGGGGAAAAAACAAAGCGCCTCCTTCGAAGGACGCGGGGCAAGGGACAGGCGCAATATCGGCACCGTGCCGTTGCGCGCGCTCTACGAGAGGGTTGCGGTCAACGAGACGCTCTTGCAGAGCCTTGCCGAGCGCACCGAGCGGCTGGATGAGCGTGAAAAAACCGTGCAAGCACGCGAGACCGTCCTTGCGGCGTTGCAGAAGAAGGTGGAAGAGCGGGAGGGGGCTTTGCAAAAAACAAGGGGCGAGATAGAGGCGTTGTTGGAGCGTTACGAAGGCGAGCAGAGCGGGGGGTTGCAACAGCTGATCGGCATCTACTCGACGATCGAGCCGAAACGGGCGGCGGCCATTTTCAACGAGCTCGACTTGGATATCGTGGTCTCCTTGTTGCGGCGGATGCCGTCGCGCAGGGTAGCTCCGATCCTCGCCGCGATGGACGCGGAGAAGGCACGGCGGATCACCTTGGAACTTTCCGAGTGAGCGCTGCCCCCGATCACATCGAGCCGCGCTCGACCGAATCGCACTCGACCGAATCTCGCTATACTGAATCGCGTTATGCTGAGGCGGTACGCGAGACGACCGAGACTGCCATCAAGGCTTCGTTGCGGCTTGAGGGCGACGGCAAGGCGAGTATCGAGACGGGGATCGGCT
>JABACB010000149.1 GCA_014237925.1 Alphaproteobacteria bacterium | reverse complement strand
GGCGTGGATAATGCGCCAAAGTCCTGGTACTAGTGCAATGCAAGAGATATCTGAGGCAGTACGTGTTGGCGCGGCTGCTTTTTTGCGCCGTGAAATGAAGATTATAATTCCCATAGCCATAGGATTAGCCGTCGTAATTGGTTATTTTATCGGCACATCCAACGGCATTGCTTTTGCAGTTGGAGCTGCACTCTCTGCGGTTGCTGGGATTGTATCGTTAAAAATAACCGTAAAGGCAGCAGTGCGTACTGCAAACCTGACAAACAAGGGACTGGGACGCACGTTTGCACTAGCATTTCGAGGCGGCGCCACGGTGGGATTGGCAGTTCCAGCTATGGCACTACTTGCAATAGCCCTTTTGTATTATGCATACCCTGATCCGATTACTATCGCTGGAGTTGGAATCGGAGCTAGTCTTATTGCACTTTTTATAAGAATCGGTGGAGGTATATTTACCAAAGCTGCTGACATGGGAGCTGACCTTGTAGGTAAGGTAGAGGCAAACATACCTGAAGATGATCCACGCAACCCTGCCACCATCGCAGACAATGTAGGTGACAACGTTGGAGATGCTGCAGGGATGGGCTCTGATGTATACGAATCGTACATTGTAACAATGCTTGCATCGCTTCTTATCGCAGCATTGATTGCCGTACCTGAAATACTCTTGTACCCGATACTTATTGCAACATCTGGAATGATTGCCTCGATAATAGGAACGGCGACAATTGGCTCTAAAAACGTTAAAGATGTAATGATGCCACTCAACAGATCATTTTACATCTCTGCTGCAATTGCGATAGGATTAAACTTTGTATTTACCAAACTCTTCATGGGGGACACACCACTAGCATACGCACTGTTTGGAACCACAGTCGTGGGGGTGATGCTAGTTCCCGTTATCCAAAAAATTACCGACAGGTATACAAATTACAAGTACAGTCCAGTAAAAGAGATAGCCGATTCTGCAAAATGGGGATATGCTTCACTTACCCTCATGGGAATAATAAAAGGACTCCAGTCGACTGGTCCGTTTATGATTGCCCTTGTCTCTGCAATTATAATTT
>JABACB010000148.1 GCA_014237925.1 Alphaproteobacteria bacterium | reverse complement strand
TTCGATGGCAAGGGAGGAAACGATCGCCTCTATGGCTTTGCGGGCGACGACATCCTTCGAGGTGGCGACGGGGACGATATTCTTGTCGGTAGCGATGGCACAGACACGCTCTACGGCGGCGCGGGCGCGGACCGCCTCTTCGGAGGCAACGACGGCGACACGCTGGAAGGTGGCGCGGGCGCAGACTTCGTCAATGGTGGTGCGGGCGCGGACACGGCAAGCTACGCGAACTCAGTGGATACGGATGGCGACGGACAAGGCGTTACGGTCAATCTGTTTAGAGGCTCGACCTCTGGAGACGATGCCGAGGGCGACACCCTTGTCAATATCGAAAATCTTCTCGGCTCGACATTGGACGACAAGCTGACGGGCGATGCGGAAGCGAACACGCTGACAGGCGGCGAGGGCGCAGACACGCTCCGCGGCGGCGCGGATATCGACACGCTTCAAGGCGGCGAAGGAGTAGACACGCTCTACGGCGGCGCGGGCAACGATTTCCTGGAGGGCGGAGCAGGTAAGGACATCTATGTCTTCGGCGGAACTTGGGGAACGGACACCATCCGAGGCGAGACAGAAAATACCGACGGCGGCGAATTGTGGTTCAAAGATGCGACAGGTATCGACAGCTTCCGTTTCTCGATCGATGAGAATAACAATGTGATCATCGGCGACAGAGCCTCCGACAACTCGGTGAAGATCCTGCAAGCTGCTTACGCTGGCGGTCGCTACAGCATATCCTACGGCGCTGACGATGCAAAGGCAGAGCTGGGCGGATTCCACCTCGGCACTTCTGGCGACGATACCCTTACGGGAGGAAACGATGCCGCCTTGTTCTTCGGCTTTGCAGGCATCGACACGCTGACAGGCGGCGATGGCGCAGACACGCTCTACGGCGGCGGCGGCGGTGATTTCCTGGAGGGCGGAGCAGGCGCCGACAACTACATCTTTACAGGAAACAACTTTGGCGCAGACACCATCCGAAGCGATGCGGACGGAGGCAATCTCTACTTCAGAAGTGTAACGAATGTCAATGATTTCGACTTCTCCAGCGATGCCAACGGCAATTGGCTCATCACGCTCGACGGAGGCTCT
>JABACB010000147.1 GCA_014237925.1 Alphaproteobacteria bacterium | reverse complement strand
CGTCCTCTTCGGAGGACGTGGATTGAAACATTGATCAATACACTTTTTCAACCTAGCTAGTTCCAGACACAACGTCCTCTTCGGAGGACGTGGATTGAAACATCTAAACGGATTCTAACTTGATAGAAATTATAGGACACAACGTCCTCTTCGGAGGACGTGGATTGAAACTTTTAACTGATACGTCTTGACGGCTATGTTTTCGGGGACACAACGTCCTCTTCGGAGGACGTGGATTGAAACGATGGTAAGGTGTCAGTTGACATTAACCTGTTGTACAATGGAGACCCTGCAAAACTTGGACAGTACGTTTTAACGGGTGACTCTAATTGATTGACAATTTTGACATAAAGCTTATCTCATCTGATGCCACTGAAACCACCCTTACAAGTGAAGATGTCATACAGGTAGATTCAGCCTCCTATACGGACATTACACAAACGGGCGAACTGCACCTCAAGTTAAACTGTGAACATGGCAAGTTCTTGACGAGTGCACCGTTGCTAGAAGATTGGATGAAAATTAAGGTGACGTTCAGGGACCAGTTTGGCAACACACAATCTAGAATATATGAGATACAATCTTACATAGAATCCGTTGATGATAATTCTGTCGCTGTGAATATTATTGCACTGTCTAGAGAATATCATTTGACCCAGATTAACTTTGGACAACAGTTCTATCAAGGCAACGCATACGATGTGGTCAAGGAACTCATTAACGAATACAACACAAACAAAGGACCACTTCAAGTCACAATAGACAAGCACAACGACAACACTTCTAATCAACTACCCCAGACCAATCTCTACAACTATCAGTTCACAACTAATGAGATACCTTACAAAGACGGCTTAATGGTCGTGATGAACACGACTAATTTGCCTATTGGTGCAGGCGGTTATGGTGACTACTTTGCACTCGTCTTTGAGGATGACCCAGCCGATGACAGTAAGATGATATTCAAGGCTTTTGTATCTGGCAGCATACCAGTTGATATTCCAATCTTTGAACAAAGTTCGCAGCGACCGATTCAAAGTGTGGTTACACGCAAAGAAGTTCCTGATGCAACAGTCGTACACGTTAAAGCACATCCGC
>JABACB010000146.1 GCA_014237925.1 Alphaproteobacteria bacterium | reverse complement strand
AGCCGTGATTTTCGAAATAGATTCCCTCGCCCTCGCCCCATGTGTCTTTGCGGGAATCGACGACGATGCGAATGGTGTTGTCCGCATCCGCCTCTGCTGTGATCGTGTCGATTCCGTCCTTTCTGCCATTGGTTGTATCTATGTAGTGATAGACATAGGTATCCGCGCCCGCGCCGCCCGTTAGCGTGTCTGTACCGTCTCCGCCTTCGAGAGTGTCTGTACCGTCGCCGCCCGTTAGCGTGTCTGTACCGTCTCCGCCTTCGAGGGTATCTGTACCGTCGCCGCCCGTGAGCTCGTCGTTGCCCGCCTCGCCGTAGAGGAAGTCGTTGCCCGCATCGCCGTAGAGGAAGTCGCCCCCCTCTCCGCCGTGCAAGGTGTCGCCTTCTGTGCCGCCTCGGAGCGTGTCTGCGCCTGCGCCGCCGCCGAGCGTGTCTGTACCCTCGCCGCCTTCCAAGATGTCGTTACCGCCGCCTCCTGCTATCTCGTCGTTACCGTCGCCGCCTTCCAAGATGTCGTTACCGCCGCCGCCTGCCATCTCGTCGTTACCGTCGCCGCCTTCGAGTGTGTTGGGATCGTCGTTGCCCGTGAGCTTGTCTGCGCCGCTGCTACCGATGACATTTTCAAAGTTGGAAATCGTGTCGCGCTTGCCACCCTCAGCTCCCGACACATAGTTCTTCGCCGTCTGGCTTCCATCCTTCAAGTCGACGGCGACCCCTGCACTCTCGCCATCGTAAGAGAGGGTGTCGTCTCCCGCGCCGCCGTCGAGCGTATCCTCGCCCGCGCCGCCTGCCAGCGTGTCTGCGCCGTCGCCGCCTGTGAGGGTATTGTCCTGATCGTCGCCCGTAAGCGTGTCGTCTCCCGCGCTGCCGATGATGTCGCGTACATTTTTAACATCGATACTTTGGATGAGGTCGTCGTTGCTGTCTAATATTCGAGCTTGCGGACTGGTAGCCGAGAGGTCGAGGGTTACATCCTCGTCGTTAGAATCAAAGGCTATAAAGGAGACGGTATCGTCGCCTCCTCCTTCAACCGAGCGGGTGGTTTCACGGACAACCTCGAGATCGTCAGTCCCAGATGTGGCGCGGGACACGAAGACGGTGTTTATCAAGGGTGTCATTCCTC
>JABACB010000145.1 GCA_014237925.1 Alphaproteobacteria bacterium | reverse complement strand
CTAAAACAAGTGTTCAAATCCCAAATTACCACCATAATTGAACGGCTCATGCAAACCCACCCCATTAAAAAAAATATTAATTAGTAATATCGACAAAAAATATTTTTTTAGTAAAAAAGCAGTAGATGGGCTTAAGAGAACATCTAGATCTCCAATGAATAAAGGTCGTGTTCAAAATATCAATAAACCGTGCGCAACGATATCTGCACATTTATCAAAAGTTAGTCTTAACGGTACAGATCCAGTATTAAAAACAAAAAATGGGAAATATAGAAGATTTACACCAAGAGAAGTTGCACGTATTCAATCATTTCCCGATACATTCAAACTCGTAAATTCTGAATTTAGGCAATATAGAGCACTTGGCAATGCCGTACCACCCGTCATGATGTGGAATGTTATAAGAAAGACTATTAAAGTTATTAAAAAAAATCAAATATCTCAATCATGAAGTCATCCTAAAGATCTAATTAATAAAAAACCGATCTTGTGCACCAGTCAATCTTAGAGTGTTTTGCATGAGCCGTTCAATTATGGTGGTAATTTGGGATTTGAACACTTGTTTTAGGCATGAGAAATACTCTGAATCATTTTTCTAGCATCCTAATTGAACGGCTCATGCAAAACACTCTAAGATTGACTGGTGCACAAGATCGGTTTTTTATTAATTAGATCTTTAGGATAATTTTATGATTGAGATATTTGATTTTTTTTAATAACTTTAATAGTTTTTCTTATGACATTCCACATCATGACGGGTGGTACGGCATTGCCAAGTGCTCTATATTGCCTAAATTCAGAATTTACGAGTTTGAATGTATCGGGAAATGATTGAATACGTGCAACTTCTCTTGGTGTAAATCTTCTATATTTCCCATTTTTTGTTTTTAATACTGGATCTGTACCGTTAAGACTAACTTTTGATAAATGTGCAGATATCGTTGCGCACGGTTTATTGATATTTTGAACACGACCTTTATTCATTGGAGATCTAGATGTTATCTTAAGCCCATCTACTGCTTTTTTACTAAAAAAATATTTTTTGTCGATATTACTAATTAATATTTTTTTTAATGGGGTGGGTTTGCATGAGCCGTTCAATTATGGTGGTAATTTGGGATTTGAACACTTGTTTTAG
>JABACB010000144.1 GCA_014237925.1 Alphaproteobacteria bacterium | reverse complement strand
CAAACTGGAGACAAGCACCCAAAACCGCAATAGAAGCGATGCCACCGACAATATAGAAAAGTAGCCAGTAGTTGTCCCAAACGCCCTGCCACCAGCTGTCGAGGTGTCCGAGAATTTGTGTGAAAAAAGCCATGAGACATCCCCCCTCACTCCAACGCCAAGAGGCAAGCATGGCGCAAGAAAAAGATTCCCGTCAACCGTTTTTCGCAAAAAGCGTGCGACCATGACAAAAAAACTCGCTGTTGTTCTCACAGCAACCCTCGTCGCAGGGATGGCGTTTCTTTGGCTCGGGAGCGTTCTCGCCTTCCGCCTCGATCTCGCCGACCTTCGCCACTGGCAAGCCCTAGGACAAGCCTACAACGGCAATGGCATCCCGTTCCCCTTGATCCTTTGGCTTGTTGGCGGCAGCGCGCTTGTCCTCACCGCTCTTCGCATCGCAAAACACCCCGCAACCCATCGCTTCTTCATGCCCTGCGCCACAGCGACAGTGGTCGTTGCGGTCGTTTGGAAAACGATGTTGCTACAGAGCGTGCCGATGGCCTTCCCACCCTACAACCTCGTTTTTGCCTTGCTGTTGATTGGTCTCGGCGCGGGTGCCGCCACGGGCACAGCGTTACTCCACTTCGTTTCGAGAGACGCATCCCCTTCTGGCGTTGCTCGTGAACGGAAAATGACACCCGTCGTGCACTCGCAGCTGTCCTCGCAGAGCTCTTCGCAAATCTCTTCGCAAATCTCTTCGCAAATTTTTTGGAGAAGAAGGGCAAAAGCAACAAAAGAGGAAGAAGCACAAGCCACGAAAAGACAAGACAGAACACCGCCCAAACTGGATGCCTCAGACCTCCCTGCAAGGATGCCCGCAGCGGACGCAGAAGGGACGCAGGCGGACAGCGAGCGCGATATCAAAGACTTGGGACTCGAAAAGCATGTAGAAGAAAAACAGGTCGAGACGAGGGAAGAAGAGGAACTCCAAAAGGAAGTTGTCGAACGCCTGAAAGAAACGCAGGAACAGAAGACAGACGCAGCAGAGCGAGGCGAACAGAAGGTCGGAAAAACACAAGCACAAGCACAAGAAGATACGACACAAGAGCAAGCTTACGCAAAAATCTCGGCACAAGAGGCAAAGAAAGAGGCAACAGAAG
>JABACB010000143.1 GCA_014237925.1 Alphaproteobacteria bacterium | reverse complement strand
AAAGCATGGTGGACAGCACAACCTCACAGAAAAAGTAAAAAATCTAAACCATCACCATTAGGACTAGTCGTGCAAGCTCTGCATTTGATCATCGTCGGTGTCGTCGTCTTCAAGCTCGCCGAATACACAACAGCCGAAACAGCATTCCTGTTGCTAGCCCTCATGACAAGCCTCGGGATGATCTCGGGTGGTATCTTCATGGGACAAAGCCGAAAGCTCGTGCTCATCAATGTCGGACAGCATATCATAACACTCGCCATCTTCGCTATCGCAACAACGCTATAAGCATAAGCCCAGAAAACACAGAGGCGCAAAAGACACAGAGAAAAAACTCCCAAGCCAAGCTAGCAAGATAATAAGCGGTGGGTGGCAAAAAAATGGGAAAAAGCTCGCGCTAACATTGGGGCTGTAGCTCAGCTGGAAGAGCGCCTGAATCGCATTCAGGAGGCCGTCGGTTCGATCCCGTCCAGCTCCATAGATAATAAAAAATAGCCAAAAAAAATAGACAAAAAAATAACTCTGCCTAAATAAACTTGCCTAAAATAAAAACTCCGAAATAAAAGCAAAATAATGCAGAAATATGCAGAACAAAGCGCAATTTCTCTTGCATAAATATAATACACAAGATAACATCAAAAATCTTGCTACAATCGTGAGTAAGAAAGTCCGTGAAAGACGCAGAATATATCTGCAACGCTCAAATGGACTGATTGTTTGAAAATGTTTATCGTAGAATTACCGATCTTCTCATTGCCGTAGGCGGCGAAAATCGCACGGCGTGCCAAGCTCGGATAAACGCACAATTCCGTCAACAGCGTAATGCGTATGCATTGAGGCGCTGCTTGCGAGTTGTCAGCTAAATAATATAAAAAGGTAAATAAGGGCGATTGGTGGATGCCTTGGCGGCGAGAGGCGATGAAGGACGTGGCAGGCTGCGATAAGTCTCGGGAAGGTGTCAACAACCGTTAATCCGAGAATTTCCGAATGGGGAAACCCACTCTTTTAGAGTATCGTTAACTGAATACATAGGTTAACGAAGCAAACGCGGGGAAGTGAAACATCTCAGTACCCGTAGGAAAGGAAATCAATTGATACTCCCCTAGTAGCGGCGAGCGAACGGGGACTAGCCCAGTGGCTAGAG
>JABACB010000142.1 GCA_014237925.1 Alphaproteobacteria bacterium | reverse complement strand
ATAAAGTCACCTACTGTTACATTAAAGATACTACTAGCCCTAATAATGGAACTATTATCAAAACCAGCTGCTGTAATACCAAGGCTACCAGTCACCGCGATAGTTCCGCTATTAGCAAAATCAGCTGCAACAATATTAGCACTTCCTAAAACTGTAAGTGTATCATTTAAGCCCAAAACAAAATCATTCGCCGCATCGTCGTAGCTAAAGTCACCGTCTACATTGAGATTGTAACTATTAGCAGTGATAGTTCCATAATCAAAATCACCAGCTACAGAAACTGTCAATGCATCTGCAACCACACCTCCAGTATTATTAAATGTATTTGCTGTGATTGTAAGATCACCAGCTAGGTCTATATTATTATTATTGCTAAATGCACCGTTCGTGGTAATAGCCAAATTACTAAAGTTATTAAATGCATTAAAAGAATCGCTGATATGGGTGAAATCATCGGTGAGGATAAAGTTTAAACTAGCCGATGGTTTCACCCATAACAGCGCTTCTTTTACTGGTTTTAGCTTTAATAATTTAGACATTTCCACGAACGGTACATTTACTAATACTGCTACCATAAACCCAACTGGCAACACTACAATCACAGCAAATAGATTTATCAATTCTAATAGTGTTACTGCAGCAGATAACTTGACTGTTGTAGTAAGTGATCATTTCAATAACAGTGCTTCCACTCTTAAAGCAGACAATGTAGACATTCAAGTAACAAACTATATTTTAAATTCTTCTAATGGGATGATTGAGGCAACAGATAATTTGAATATTGTAACAGCTACTCTTTTTAATGTGGCTTCTGGAGCTAAGCTTATTAATGGTAATGTTGGTGGAAATATTACTGCAGCTAACCTGACTATTGAAACAGGTACATTTAATAATATCAATAATGATGGTGATATAAATGGAAATATTAATGCCACTTCATTCAATCTTTCCGTAGCTGGTAATTTTGATTATGCTGATAAGGGAACTATTACTACTACTAATGCTTTCAATTTCAATGTAGGCGGTAACTTTAGCTATAACGACGCAAACAATGATTTCGTTTGGAATGCAAATGATACACTTACAGTTTTAGGAACTGCTAATATTGTTGCAGCTGATTTTGCTAATAGCGGAACTATCGCGGTGACTGGT
>JABACB010000141.1 GCA_014237925.1 Alphaproteobacteria bacterium | reverse complement strand
ACGCCCTTTACTGCAAGATCTGTTTTACTCTCCTCATACGTGTCATAGAATTTTTCATAGACTGCTTCTGAGACAGTTATTGATTTGAATCCTGCTTTTGGCATACCGTACTATAAGGTACATTACTATATAAGACTTGATATGTTTTTTATGCAAACCTACACGAACTGAAATTAGACTTTATACGGTACCATGCAGTGCATGATTCATGACTGATGCAGATAAAATCCGGCGTAAAATAGTGAGCAAGCTTGGAAAATCTAAAATGGGACTCTCTGGACTTGAAATATCAAAAGCGGTTGGAATGAATCGTGTCACACTATCAAAATATCTTGGCATACTTTCCGCGGAGGGCATCATAGGACAAAAACATGTAGGAAATGCAATAGTGTGGTTTGTTCAAGATGGGATCGATTCGTTTTCATTTCCAGACGATTATGATACGGCTGCAAAAAAATATCTAGATTTATTGCTTGCAAATTCTGCAAGCGCGGCGCATCAAATAATACGCAATTGTCTACACATGGGAGCCCCACCAGAAAAAATAATTACCGAAGTGATACTTCCTGCTTTTGATTCTGTACTGCATGTGTATGCTGAAGGAAATATCGGAAATGCAGAACTGCATCTATTACAAAATACCCTGCGTGATTCCACACGGTTTGCATATGATGGAAATACAGTAGCGGATGGTGATAAAAATGCCGTACTGATAGCATCAGATACTGCTGGCTCAATCGTATGCAGTGCTGCATCCTCGGTACTTCAGCATAGCGGGTGGACAATCTCATGTGTGGGAGATATGTCAAATTCGACTGATACCATGCTTGATTTGGATCTACACAAACTGCTGCGCCGAGTGTGGTCAAAAAAACAGGGCATGATGATAATAGCAATTTTCTCTGGAACTGGCGAGGGACTTGGACTCTTCTCGGAAGCGGCGGCCGCGGTTGTAAAAAAACTGCGTACCAAAAAAATCAAATTGTTGCTTTTTGGTTCAGATTCCAAAGATGCATCCTATAGAGCGGATCTGGCCACAAAGGACTTTGCACATACAATCCAGTGGTTTCAAACATCATACGAAACCGTCTTGGGCTAGAAACAAATGGGCCGAGTGAGATTCGGACTCACGACCTTTCGATTTCTGAGAAATC
>JABACB010000140.1 GCA_014237925.1 Alphaproteobacteria bacterium | reverse complement strand
CCTCCGAAGAGGACGTTGTGTCAACTGTACGCATTAAATTATTGTCACGGTACATTAGTTTCAATCCACGTCCTCCGAAGAGGACGTTGTGTCTTCAAGGCGTTTCACACTTCGCTAAACTCGGTCATGTTTCAATCCACGTCCTCCGAAGAGGACGTTGTGTCACCGTACGTTGTGAGAGGTCCCATGCCTTTTCGTGGTTTCAATCCACGTCCTCCGAAGAGGACGTTGTGTCAGCACGTATGGCTATTTTGTTATACGTTTCAATGTGTTTCAATCCACGTCCTCCGAAGAGGACGTTGTGTCAGCCAGAATGCGAGAGATGGTTGCCTCTCCCTTTCCTATGTTTCAATCCACGTCCTCCGAAGAGGACGTTGTGTCTTGGCATATAGTTTACTCAACTCTTCAGCATACTGACGTTTCAATCCACGTCCTCCGAAGAGGACGTTGTGTCTATGGGAATGGGGGTTCCAGGAGCAAGGAGTTCATTCAAGTTTCAATCCACGTCCTCCGAAGAGGACGTTGTGTCTCCTTCTTTCATATTTTCTTTAGTCCAGAGATCAAGGTTTCAATCCACGTCCTCCGAAGAGGACGTTGTGTCACCGGGCATTGAGGACTATGGCAGCAGCAGTTGGCGTTTCAATCCACGTCCTCCGAAGAGGACGTTGTGTCTGATGTGCTGTACTTTGATTACTAGCACCTTCGTCGTTTCAATCCACGTCCTCCGAAGAGGACGTTGTGTCATATTTTCTACGCCATTGCACTGCTTCTTTTTTGTGTTTCAATCCACGTCCTCCGAAGAGGACGTTGTGTCTGCTATTGGTATAGCATCACACCGTACACAGTTGGTTTCAATCCACGTCCTCCGAAGAGGACGTTGTGTCAGGTCTGCACGGATTAATCCAGTTCCTGACTTGATGTTTCAATCCACGTCCTCCGAAGAGGACGTTGTGTCGCAGGAAAGCGGATTACAGTATCAGGGACATTATTTGAGTTTCAATCCACGTCCTCCGAAGAGGACGTTGTGTCTTGCTTGCCGACCAGATGCCGCCCATACGGATCGGGTTTCAATCCACGTCCTCCGAAGAGGACGTTGTGTCACGTCAATTTTTGCGCATCCATTACCCGTGTCCAGTTTCAATCCACGTCCTCCGA
>JABACB010000013.1:29841-33079 GCA_014237925.1 Alphaproteobacteria bacterium | reverse complement strand
AAAAATAACGGTCGTGCGTCACGAGAACAACCGTGCTCTCGCTTTCACGCAAACAACGCTCTAGCCATGCGACGGTCTCGGCATCGAGATGGTTCGTAGGCTCGTCCAGCAACAAGATGTTCGGCTTGGAAAGCAACAGACGACACAAGGCAACCCGCCGCTTCTCTCCGCCAGAAAGCACCTTGACCAAAGTCTCCCCCTCAGGACAGCGCAAGGCTTCTGACGCAATGGCGATCTCGCGCGACAAGTCCCAAGCGTCCTCGGCGTCGATCTTTTCTTGCAACGCCGCCTGCTGCTCCAAAAGCTGCGTCATCGCTTCTTCCGCGATTCCCTCCTCACCCAAGCGGCTCGTCACGGCGTCGAAGGCGTCGAGCAGCTCTTTCTTGTGCGCCAACCCCTCCAAGATAACCTGCTCGACGCTTTTGTTCTCGTCCAACACGGGCTCCTGCGGCAAGTATCCGATCGTAGCACCGCTCTCCAGCTTTCGCTCGCCCGTGTAATCTTTGTCCTCGCCGGCGAGAATGCGGAGCAGGGAAGACTTTCCCGCTCCGTTGACACCGAGGATGCCGATCTTCGCGCCCGCCAAAAAGCCGAGCGTCACCTCTTGCAAGACGACGCGCCCTCCCGCCAAAGCCTTTGTTACAGACTGCAACGATACGACGACGCGCTCCGTAGTAGCCGGCATCTCTGCTGGACCCGAATCTTCGCGGATATCCGTCGAACGGCAGCCTTACATCAAGGCGATCGCGCGGGTGGGTCCGCCTGTTCCGCCCTCGAACTTTTGTACGCCGGCGACAAGCACCGCGCCCTTAGCAGGGATCTGTTCCAAGTTTGCCAAACACTCGACGCCCCACTTGCCTTGCGGCAACCACGCGTAGTGCATGGCGAAATCGGACGAAGGTCCGTGGTCGAGCGACAGCGTATCGACGGCGATTCCGCTAGCTCCGCGATCGTTGATCAGGAAGTCTGCCGTTTCTGCGTGGAAGCCCGGAAAATGCATCGCGCCCTTGTCGTCGGCGTTGCGGAACTTCTTGGTGCTGACATGCCGTCCCCATCCCGAGTCCATGGCAACGCAGCATCGCGGAGGAATTTTGCCGTGTTTCTTCTCCCAAGCCTTGAGATCTTCGACCGTCAGCTGAGCGTCTGGATTCTGCTCGGCTTTCGCGCGCAAGTCCACCTTGATCAGAGGCACGATCAGTTGTTGGGCAGGAATTTCGGCAGCACTCAAGCCGTCCTTCGAGAAATGCAAGGGTGCGTCCAAGTGCGTTCCCGCGTGTTCGAGCATCTCGTACCTGTAGAGATTGTACTTGACCTTGTCGTAGTCGGCGATCTTGTTGAGGGTGATGCCCGTAGTGCCGAAGTAGGTGGGGAAGGCGGGCGAGAAGGTATGGGTCAAGTCGACGACCTTTCTGATGCCGCGGCGCAGCATGCGTTTTTTGCGTGCCTTCCCTTCTTCCCGTGCCTTCCCTTCTTCCATGGCGAGTGCTTCGGAGCTCAGTGCCACTCCTGTCGCTGCGCCGAGGGCTGCGAACGAACCCAAGAAAGCCTGTTTCAAAAAGCCGCGTCGCGCCCGCCGTGAAGAAGGAGGTTGTGTCTGCGTTGTTGTCTGCGTTGTTGTCTGCGTTGTTGTGTGTGTTGTTTTTGTTGTGTGCTCGCGTTCCAAACGTTCGCGCACTTGGGACATGCATCCTGGCAGGCACATGGGTCTTTCTCCTTCGATAAGGGCTGTAGAACGAAAGGGGGTTTTAGCATTTTTGTTTTTTGCTTGTCAAGCCTTGTCCCTCTCCGTGTCGAGAGCGATTGCCTCGGCTTGTTCGAGGTCTTCGGGGCGGTTGATGTTGAAGAAGGGGTCTGGGGTTTGCTGCCATGCTTGACTTTCGGTGTGGTGTTGCTCTGTCCATCGATCGATTTTGCGCACTCCCTTTTCGAGCGCAGCCTCGAGGCTTCTGCGCAAGGCGAGGCTCCACAGAGCGACGACGGGATGTTTCTTGCCGTGCGATTCGCTACAAACGATGTCCGCGCCTGTTCTTTCTTGTCGTTGTCGCAACTTCTGCCACAGATCGCTCGGCAGGAAGGGGCAATCGCACGGCACGGTGAGCAGCCATGCTGCGTTTTTTGTCTCGCTCCAGCGCATGGCGGCGAGAATTCCAGCGAGGGGTCCCCAGTGTGGTTGTTGTGCGTTGTCGGGAACAATCTCGATTGGGAACCTTCGCGTGATGTCGCGGAAGGTCTCAGGGGCGGCGTTGGAGTTGATCGCGCGCGCGACAAAAGGGTTGTCTTGAAAATTATCTTGCAGTTTTTCGAGCGTTCTTTCGACGAGGGTTTTTCCTTCGATAGAGAGTCGTGCTTTGTCGATGACCTGTGCGCCTGTTTCTCGGGTTCGGGTCAAGCTTTGCATGCGCGAAGCTTTTCCGCCTGCGAGAACGACGAGGGTTGTCGGGTTTTTTTGTGCGCCTTCCACAAGAGAGGTTGATAGCACATTTTTTGCAAGTGCGTTGTCGTTTTGTTATTGTTTGCCCATGCTTTTCTCTCGTCGCCTTGTGTTGTTTTTGCTTTTTTTCGTTTTTTTTTCGGCGAGCCTTTTCGACAACATGAGTTGCTGGTACCGCGAGAATTGCTGGACAAGATTGCCTTGCGACGAATCGCGCATTGTGCGTACGATGCTATGGAAGGAGCACGAGGGGCTTTGGGCTCGCGGTGGCTTCATCACCGATTACTGGGATCCGACACCGACGGGATGCTATCGCACAAGGGAAGACTACCAATCTCTGCAAGCGCGGGGATGGGAGGAGCTGAAGAGCGACTTTGAGGCTCGTCCTGTCTACATCTCGCAACCCGGCTGGGGACCTCTTTTGCTCTATCCTTTTTGGCGCGCCTCGCAGCGTCTTTTCGCCGACCACAAGGATCGTCTCTACATCGGCTTGTGGACTCTGCGCGGCGTCTCTTCGCTCTCGACGGCGCTCGCGCTGTGGCTGCTGTGCCTTTGGCTGGTGCGCGAGACGAACTTGTTTTCAGGACTTTTCGTGAGCTTCGGGCTGCTTGCGCTACCTCTGATGCCTGTCTTGCTCTACACGATGGGCAACAGCCCTTTGTACAAACCCTTTTTTCTTTTCCTGCCTTTTCTGCTGGTCGCCTTCGCCCTACAGAGTCGCTGGCGCAAAGTCCGTCCTCTGATGCGTGCGCTGCCTTGGGTTGCAGGGCTTGCTGGGCTTGGAGTAGCAACTAAAGTTCTCTTCGG
>JABACB010000013.1:26873-29742 GCA_014237925.1 Alphaproteobacteria bacterium | reverse complement strand
CTGCCTTGGGTTGCAGGGCTTGCTGGGCTTGGAGTAGCAACTAAAGTTCTCTTCGGATTGGGATACGACATGCTGCCTCCGGTCATGGTTGCGGCGACGATTCCTATCCTTTGGTATGCGTTGCGCGAGCGCTGGTCGTTGCGACAATTTTCTCTGTGGCTCGGCTGTTGCTCTCTCGCCATGCTCGCAGGATTTGCCGTAGCCTTTGCCATCCATGGGATGCAAGTGGAGGCGATCGGCAGCGATTTTCTTGCCTACGCCAAGCATCGCTTTCTGTATCGTTCGCACGGCTTCGATGATGCGGGAAATGCGCTTCGTTGCGAGGATGCGGATGCCATCCGCGCTCTGCCTGCGTATCTTCAGATTGCGTGCAAAAGCCGCCTTGCCGTTGTGTTCGACAGCCTTCTCTATCAGCTTCCTTTTCTTGTGTTGTGTTCGTTGTGTTGTTCGTTTCGCTCTGTTCGTCTTGATTTGCGCACGCGGCTCCGTCATCCTCGCTTTCTATCCCTGTGGCACGCGACGCTCGGTTGCGTCGGCATCGGCGCGGTGGCGGCGATCAGTCAGCCCTTGGTATGGAAACAAGCAACAGACATACATTATTGGCTTAGCATCTCTTGTTGGCTTTTGATGTTTCGTCCGTTTGCGCTGCTGGCGCTCGCGCTGTTGCTGGAGCCTGCCTTGTTGCGATGGAGCTCGCGCGCTGTTGCGCTGTGGCAAGAACGCGCTGATACCCTGTGATTTCGTATGTTCGTTTTTCGTCGTGTCGTGCTTTTGTTGCTGTTCTTGGGCTTTTTCCTGACAAGCCTGCTCGGCATTTTTTCTGTCTTGCCTTTCGCCGCTTGGTATCAGCGAGGAGCGACCTGCCAAGAATCGAAGTTTGTACGCACCATGCTTTTGCGAGACCAGCAAGGCATTTGGGCGCGAGGAGGCTTTTTGGCGGAATCTTTTACGAACCAAGGATGTTATCGCACGTACAAAGACTACCGAGTTTTGCAAGAGGCGGGTTGGACGGAGCTATGGTCGTATCTTGAGGATCGTTCTCCCTACATTTCTCATCCGCGCTTGGGAAGTTTCCTGTTGCACCCTTTTTGGCGCGCTTCGCAGCGTTTTTTCGCCGACCACGAGGATCGTCTCTACATCGGCGTGTGGACTCTGCGCGCTATCACGGCTCTCTCGACGGCGCTCGCGCTGTGGCTGCTGTGCCTTTGGCTGGTGCGCGAGACGAGCTTGTTTTCAGGACTTTTCGTGGGTTTGGGGCTGATGGTGCTGCCTCTGATGCCTGTCTTGCTCTACACGATGGGACGCAATCCGATGCACAAGCCTTTTTTTCTGTTTTTGCCTTTTTTGCTAACGGCTTTCCTCTTGCAAAGCGCGTGGAGAAAGCGCGCTTCCGTGCCCTTGTCTGTCGCTGTGGTTTGTCTGTTGGGCGGATTGGCATCGCTCGTCAGTTTTTTTTTCGGCGAGGGCTACGACTTGCTGGCGACGGTCATGGTCTCTGCAACGATTCCTGTGTTTTGGTATGCCGTGCGTGAGAAATGGTCTTTCGAACGCTTCGCGCTATGGTTTGGTTGTCTCAGTCTTGCCGTTGTCGTCGGGGTCGGAGCGGCAGTCGTCTTGCATGGCGTGCAGGCCAATGCTATCGGCGTGGATTTCCTTGCCTACGCCAAGCAGCGTGCGCTGTTTCGTGCGCACGGCTTCGACGAGACGGGAGGGATGCTTCGTTGCGAGGATGCAGATATCGTGCGCGCGTTGCCTTCGTATCTGCAAGGCTCGTGCAAGAGCTATGTCGCGGTTGTGTTCGACAGCCTTCTCTATCAGCTTCCTTTCCTTGTGTTGTGTTCGTTGTGTTGTTCGTTTCGCTCTGTTCGCCTCGATTTGCGCACGCGTCTCCGTGATCCTCGTTTTCGAGCTTTATGGCGTGCCGTTCTAGTAGCTGTCGGTGTCGGTGCGCTCGCTGCCGTAGCTCAGCCTTTGACATGGAAACAATCGACTTACATGCACGACTATTTGAAGGTTTCTTGTTGGCTTTTGATGTTTCGTCCGTTTGCGCTGTTGGCGCTCGCGCTGTTGTTGGAGCCTGCCTTGTTGCGATGGAGCTCGCATGCTCTGGAGCGTTGGCGAAGAAACATCGAAGCTTGTTGATGTTAATTTGTTGATACGCATGTTTTTTGTGAGGCTTTGCGTTGATGTCGTGCGTCTTCTTGTTCGGCTTTGCCCCCGTCGAAGACGACTCGCTGTTGTCCGGACAGGAGGATGAATCGGTTCCCTCTGAGTCTTCCTGCAAGGGTGATGCCCGTTTGTCGAGCGAGATCGATACCCCAAGCGGTGAATCCTGATCTTGACAGCAGGATGGGGATGCCCATCAGCGCGCATTTGATGACCATCTCGGAGGTGAGCCTTCCTGTTGTGTAGAAGATTTTGTTGTCGCCTGGTATCTGTTCGATGTGCATGTATCCTGCGATTTTGTCGGCGGCGTTGTGTCGTCCGACATCTTCGATATAGGCGAGCAGGTGTTGTTCTTGGAAGAGCGCACAGCCGTGGATGGCGCCCGCCTTCAGGTAGAGGCTCGGCAGGCGATTGATGTGGTGTTGAATATAGTAGAGGGTCGAGGTTGCAAGGGGCGTTGCATTGTCGGCGAGGCTCACGCTTTCGACTTTGGCGAGCGCTTCTTCGAACATGCTTCCTTGGGCGCAGCCTGATGTTTGAATTTGACGCTGCAGTTTTTGATCGAGGTTGGTCGTGGGATTTTTCGTTCTCACAACGACGGTTTGGAGATCGGGGTGATGTTCTATCGCCGTGACGGGGTTGTCGGCAGAGAGGAGGTTTTGGTTTTTGAGGAAGCCTATCGCCAAGTATTCGGGGTAATCTC
>JABACB010000013.1:0-26775 GCA_014237925.1 Alphaproteobacteria bacterium | reverse complement strand
CAGAGAGGAGGTTTTGGTTTTTGAGGAAGCCTATCGCCAAGTATTCGGGGTAATCTCCGATCGTCATTTGCGTGATGACTTCGCGGCTGTTGAGGTAGATGGCGAGAGGTTTTTCTTCGACGACAGAGAGGGGGATGGGCTTGTTGTGATGGTCGATACCCGTGAGCGTACGGGTGAGGGTGGGATCATCAGGATTGGGAAGGAGGGGCATGGCGCAAGTATAGCAAACAAGTGACGCAAACGAGCGACGAGATACTCAGCGACAAAAAGACGTTGTCGCGCACATGGCGCGCGCGGAGAGACTGTGCGTAGACACCTTTTATCCGTAAAAGTTCCGCCCCCCAATAAATCCTCCTCCGTTCATTTTCCGCTATTCATTTTTTATATCCACCTTGCTACACTGCCTCCATGCTTCCCCCCACCCCCTGCACTGTCATCCGCTTCCCTGGCTCGAACCGCGAGCATGATCTCCTCGCCGCCATCCGACAGATCACCCGCCACCCCCCGACCCTCATCGACAGCACCGCCACCGCCATCCCCCGCGAGACGCAAGCCATCCTGCTGCCCGGCGGCTTCGCCTGGGGAGACTACCTCAGAGCGGGCGCGCTCGCCGCCTTCGAGCCCGTCCTCCCTGCGCTCAAACGGCAGGCAGCGAAAGGAACGTTGATCGTAGGGATCTGCAACGGATTCCAAATTCTTACCGAAGCCAACCTCCTCCCCGGAGCGCTCACAAAAAACACATCGGGACGCTTCGTCTGCGCTTGGCAAAACCTCCGCTTCCAGCACCCCGACAACAAATCCGCCGAACAAACGACACTCCGTATTCCCGTCGCGCACAGCGAAGGCAGGTACTACGCTCCCCGTAACATCCTCGACGAGATGGAGGACAACGGGCAAATCTTCCTTCGATACCACGACAACCCGAACGGATCTGCCAACGACATTGCAGGCATCTGCGACAGAACGCGACGCATCTTCGCCCTCATGCCCCACCCCGAAAACGCTGTCCGCCCCTTTCATCAATCACAAGACGGCTTGTTCCTGCTGCGCTGCCTCCTCGAGAGGGCGCAAGGCGACGCGACGCTCGCCGCTTGAGGCATGACGCTCTTCAACATAATACTTGCAGCATGATACTTGCAGCATGACGCTCTTCAGTATGATACTTGCAGCATGACGCTCTCAGTATGATACTTGCAGTATGATACTTGCAGTATGATACTTGCAACATGATACTTGCAACATGATACTTGCGCAGGCGGAACAAGCCCACCTTAGAGAACAGCTGCGCCGCGAACCCAACGCGCTGGAACGAGAGCTCGTTGCGGCCATGTGGTCGGAACACTGCTCTTACAAATCGTCTCGCCACTTGCTCGAACAGCTGCCGAAAACGAGCGACCGCACGCTTGTCCAAGAAGGCGAGAACGCAGGTGCCGTGCGTATCGGCAACGACATTGCAGGCAGAAGCTACGCGCTCGTCTTCAAGATGGAAAGCCACAACCACCCCAGTCAAATCACCCCGAACGAAGGGGCTGCCACGGGCGTGGGAGGAATCATGCGCGACATTCTCGCCATGGGCGCAAGACCCGTCGCCACCCTGAACGCGCTCAGGTTCGGAGAGCCTGCAAACCCCAAGACGAAAACTCTTTTGAAAGGGGTTGTCGAAGGCATCGCCTTCTACGGCAACTGCACAGGAATCCCTACGCTCGGCGGCGAGTGCGACTTCGACCCAGATTACAACGACAACATTCTCGTCAACGCCATGACCGTAGGCGTCGCACCTGTCGAACAACTCTGCTCGGCGCGTGCGCAAGGGGAGGGAAATCTCGTGGTCTATCTCGGCGCGAAAACGGGCAGGGACGGAATCAACGGTGCAACGATGGCGTCTCAAGGGTTTGCCCGACAAGGCGAGCAAGAGCCTGCCGAACAAGAAACGAAGATGCAAGTTCAAGTCGGCGATCCCTTCGCGCAGAAGCGACTTCTCGAAGCCTGCCTCGAAGCTGTGGAGAAAAACCTGCTGCAAGCCCTGCAAGACATGGGTGCTGCAGGGTTGCTCTCCTCCTCTTCAGAGATGGCTGCCAAGGGCAAGATCGCCATGACGCTCGATTTGGACCAAGTTCCCACGCGACAGCCCGCCCTCGTGCCACTCGAGCTCATGCTCTCGGAAAGCCAGGAACGCATGCTCGCCGTCGTCGAAGCGCGACACATCGAAGCGCTTGCCGCCATCTTCGCCAAACATCGTCTCGATTGTTGCGTCATCGGCAAGCTGGGCGCCGTCTCGGAACACCCTCTGTTGTTGTTGCAATGGCATGGTCGCCCTCAGGCGAGCCTGCCCGTGCGTCTGCTTGGCGACGCTCCATCTTGTCGGCACGAGCAGGCATCGCGCACAACACCACCGCCCGTCCGCCTTCCTGCCAATCCGCCGCCGACGCTTGAGGCATTGCGCAAGATTCTGCTCTCGCCGCGCATGCTGTGTAAGGAGTGGGTGACCCGACAATACGATTCGCTTGTCGGCGGACAGACGCTCGAAGGACCGGGCGGCGAGGCCGCCTTGTTGCGTCTCGAACAGACGCACGAAATCTTGGCGTTCACCTGCGACGCGACGCCGCGCTATTGCCGCAACAACGCAAGACGCGGTGCGATGCAAGCCGTCTGCGAGGCGGTGCGCAACCTCTCGGCGGTGGGCGCGACGCCGCTGGCGATTACCGACAACCTCAACTTCGGCAACCCCGAAGATCCTCTTGTGATGGGAGAGGCGAGCGACACCGTCGCAGGACTCGCCGAGGCTTGTCGCGCCTTCGGCTTGCCCGTCGTCTCCGGCAATGTTTCCTTCTACAACGAGACCGAAGGACGTTCGATTCCCCCCACGCCCGTCGTCGGCGCCGTCGGCATCATCGAGGCGAGCGCGCAAGACGAAGCGCTGCCACCTTTCGCGCGCGCGCTGCCGCTGGCAGGCGAGCGGTTGCTGTTTCTGTTGGGCGAGCTTGCAACTTCTTCACGCGACGAGGATGCGGATTTGGATACAGGTTTGGGTGCGTCGCTCTACATGCAAGAGGTGATGGAGGAGCGGCACGGCGAGCCGCCCGCCATCGACTTTATCCAAGAGAAAGAGAACGCAGCCTTCCTGCGCGAAGCTGTTGCGCGCGGGCTTTGTCGCTGTGCACGCGATCTCTCTTGCGGAGGCTTGCTGACGAAGATTGCCGTCTTGGCGATGCAAGCGGATTGCGGCGCGCATCTGTCGCAGAGCGAGGCTACTCGCAAGGCTTGCGGCGATTCTGCGGGGGAGGCGGTGTGGTGGTTTGGCGAACGGCAGGCGCGCTACCTGCTCTGTCTGACGGAAGAGCAAGCGGAGTCCTTGTCGAGCGAAGCGCAGCAGCGCGGTATTGCGTTGCTGTCGATCGGACGACTGGAGGATACAAGACGCTTGACTTTGCCGAGCGGGCAGGCTATATCTCTGGAAGCCTTGTCGAAAGAATGGCGCGGCGGGCTGGCTCGGCTTGCCGATGCCTGATGAAGCGACACAAGAAGGAAATGCGGAGGAAGTTGTGGGAGAAACTGTGGTGGCAGAAGTTTCCAGTCCTCAGTCTCTTTTGACCGAATCGATCAGCGCCGACATCGCTGTCGGCGATGTCGTCTTGTTTATGAAAGGCGTTCCCGACGAGCCGCGTTGCGGCTTTTCGGCGATGGCGGTGAGAATCTTGCAACTCTGCGAAGTCGCGTTCCACGCGGTCGACGTCCTGGAGGACGGGGAGAAGAAGGAGGCGCTAAAAATTTTCAGCGACTGGCCCACGGTGCCGCAGCTCTATGTTGCAGGCGAGTTCGTCGGCGGTAGCGACATTATGCGCGAGATGTTCGAGGCGGGCGAGTTGCAGCAGTTGTTGCAAGAAAAGGTTGCGAAACAGGCGACAACGGGCAGCTCAGAAGGTGCGACAAAAGGATAGAAATAGGAACGAAGGGACGAAGGGACGAAGGGACGAAGGGACGAAGGGACGAAGGGACGAAGGGACGAGGACAGGAACGAGGACGAGGACAAAGACGAGGACAGGAACGAGGACGAGGACAAAGACGAGGACAAGAACGAAGAGCCTAAGCCTGCCAGAACCTCTCTATCAAAACCTCTCTATCAAAACCTCTCTTGCAAAACCTCTTTTGCAAAACCTCTTTTGCAGAACCTCTCAGCAAAAAATCTCTAGGCAGGAATTCCCAAAGTCGCCGTGATGTCGGTCGAAACCCCCGCTGAGGCGTCATAGGTGTAGATGCTGAACCCGTCGCGGACATTTCCTGTGTAGAAATTTTCGATCGAAACCCTTTGGTTTGCGGAAAGCACGATCTCCAAGTCGTCGCCATTTTTCACGGCGGAGAAAGTGTCGAAGTTTGTGTTTTCGTCTCCTGCCAACACGATTTCGTTCTTGTCGCCCGCCTTGGTGACCTCGCTGTCGGTGATCGTGTCGTTGCCTTGTTCTCCTACGACGATCCAATACTCGTCGTTGTCGCCGCCGCCCTGCATGATGTCGTCTCCTGCTCCGCCGTAGAGGAAATCGTTGCCTGTGCCGCCGATGAGCGTATCGCCTCTCTCCTGTCCGAGCAGAACATCCCTCTCGCCGTCCCTTCCTGTCAAGGTGTTGCTCGCCCCGCTCCTCCCTAGGCTCACGCTGCCTGCAAGCGTAGGGCTTTCTGGCTCGCCGTAATAGAACGCGAAGAGTTTCAGCACTGAGCCGCTTGCCGAGGAGGAATCGAGCAGAAGGCTTTCCAGTACGACTTCGCTCTCTACGGTGTCGCCACCCCCTTCCTCGCCTCTGCCTTCGTTGTGGTTGTCCGCACCGCCGCCTGGCTCGTCGTCGCTGTGGACGGTCACGACGAGGTCGTCGCCTTGGACGAAAAAGTTGAAGTGTCCCGCGCTGCCCCCTTCGGTGAAGATGAGGCGGTTCGTCTCTCCGTTGTTGTCTGTCAACACTCTGTCGCTACCGTCGCCTGCGTTGAAGACATAGTCGTCCGCCCCCGCTCCTCCCGCGAGCGTATCGTCGCCTTTGCCACCCGTGAGACGGTTCGCCCTCCCGTCGCCCGTAAGCCCGTCTGCGTAGTTCGATCCAACAAGGTTGACAACCCCTCCTACGACGGCACCGTTTTCGACGACGACCCCTTCGCCAGCCTCGAAGCCTGGGGGGTAGATAGAGTTAGAAATATCGACCTCAACGCCGCTGCCGTCCGCCTTGCGCGCATAGGACAGAGTGTTCGGCGCAACAGGCACCGATTCGCTATCGTCCGCACCGCCGCAGCCTTCGAGAAACAAGCCGAGCGCCGTTGCAGAGAGGAGACGATTAAGCAACCGCGTCCTGCGAGAGCCTTGAGCCTCCTGATTGTTCATTCCGTCGTGCATCGCGCTTGTCCTCGTTTGTCCTTGTCTCACCATGAAAGGTCGAGGCAGACTACCACGACCAGGCTAACACGGCTAGGAAAAAAGCGGCGACATGCCTCGGTTCACAAACGCAGCAGCACGACAGCAGCGGCGATGCAAGCAGCCGGCACGATTCGCCACCTGCCGCCGCGCTCGCCCAGCAGCAGCCATCCCAAGAACGCAGCGATGACGATGCTGGTTTCGCGCAAGGCGACGACGAGCGCAATCGAGGATACCGACATGGCATAGACGACGATGCCGTAAGCAACCAAAGAGAAGATTCCCCCTCCGCACCCTCTCCAGCCGTCGCGCTGCATCGCCGCACGCAACCCTCCCCAGCCCCTTTGAGCCAGCAAGATGACAAAGATCGGCACAGCGTCCAACGCCATCAACAAGGCGACATACGACAACGCGTTCCCCGAAACCCGCGCGCCCAAGCCGTCCAGCATCGAATAGCCGCCGATGAACAAAGCTGTCGCCAAGGCGTAGAAGACGGCACGCCCGTCGAAGACGGCACGCCCGTCGAAGACGGCACGCCCGTCGAAAACAGCGCGCCCGTCAAAGACGGCACGCCCGTCGATGGCGAAAGTCTCTCTGCGGCTTACCCCTACGAACGCGAGGGACATGATCGACAAGCCGATGACGACCACCGCAGCGATCTCGCGCAACGACAAGGCGATGCCTCCGATGAAGAGGAACGACAGGAACAAAACAACCAACGCAGCTCCTCCTCGAGCGATCGGATAGACCTGCCCGAACGCTCCGCGTCGATAGCCCGCGACAAGGCAGAGCTTGTAGCCCAAGTGAGCGCATAGAGAACAAGCCAAAAATCCCCAACTCTCGACGCGCGGGAAGGGCAGAAGAAACAGCAGTCCCACGATCGAAACAAAAGAGGCAGCAAGGCACAGCAAGGTCATCGTCGCCAACAAGTCCTCGCCGCCCTTCACCATGGCGTTCCACAAGGCGTGCAGGCAGGCGGCTGCCATCACCATGCTGAAGACGATTCCGCTCATCGTGGCAAAAACAAAAACATCACTTTTCTCTGCAAGCTTTTCTTTTATGCCATGATAGGCTAGTCTGTCTGGCTCAGACAAGGTGGAACTCATGCACGAACTCGATATCAAAGACAACCTGTTGATGGCGTTGCACCGCGAAGGGTATTCTTTCGTTCTCGGCGCGGCGGTGGCAACCGTCGTGCTAGGGCTGCTCCTGCCGCTCTTGTGGTGGCCGGGAATAGCGGCAACCCTCTACCTCTTCTTTGCCTTTCGCAAGCCTCACGCCGTTCCGCCCTTGAGCGAGCATGCTCTGCTTGCACCCGTCTCAGGCACGGTGATCGTCTCGGAAGCCAAAGCGAAGGACAGCGGCAGCAAAGCACAAGAGCCTTTCATCGTCACCATCGCTTCGACCGTCTTGGATGCGTCTGTGCTCAGGTTTCCTCTGACGGGCAAGGTGCTCAGACGCACCGACAACAGCGCGCCACCCGCAGGATTTGATTTTCGAAAAGCGCGCGACAACGCAAACAACACAGACCTCGCGCTCGAGGCTGCAGGCGGAGAGGAATATGCGCTCAACATTCGAGCGAGCGCGATCGGACGCAGCGTCAGTCTCGATCTGCCTGCAGGCAGCGAGGACATCGAAAGCGCGAGTGCGTTCGGCTTCCTTCGCTTCGGGGGAATCGTACAAATCACCTTCGACGCGCACAACTTCACGCCGACGGCGGCGATCGGACAAAGGCTCAAGGCGGGCGAGAGCATCGTCGCGCTCGGCAAAAAAGACAAGTAGCCAGAGCGTCGATAACCCATAGCCCATAGCAGTAGCACGCGACAACGAACAGGAGGAGAACCCCATGCTGGACGCGCACATACAGAAAATAGCTACCCCGACCCTTAAGATTTTCGCCAAGCGATTGAAGGGGTTGGGCGTTTCTGCCGACCACATCACTTTCGCAGGGTTCGGATGCGGACTCTTCGCGGGCTTCCTCATCGCGTTGGGAAAGTATCACGAGGGATTGGCTTTCATCGTCTTGAACCGACTCGCCGACGGGCTGGACGGCGCACGCGCGAGGTTAGAGAAGGAAATTTCTCGACGCGGAGGATTCTTGGATATCGTGTGCGATTTCCTGTTCTACGCCTCCATACCGCTGGCTTTCGCAATCGCCGATCCGACGCGCAATGCTTGGGTGGCGGCGCTCGTGTTGTTTTCTTTCGTAGGAACAGGAAGCTCCTTCTTGGCATACGCAATCGCCGAGAAGGCGGGCGGCGTGAAGAAGGAGAACACTAAGGCAAACGACAACGAAGGCAAGGGCTTGCATCCTGTCGTGAAAGCCTTTTGCTATCTTGGCGGATTGACCGAGGCTACGGAGACGGTGGGCTTTTTCGTCCTCGCATGTTTGTTGCCGCAGTGGTTTTGGCTGTTAGGAATCGTGTTTGCAGGAATGTGCTTGGCAACTACGGGGATGCGAGTCTGGCGGGGGTGGAACGACTTGGCAGCGTAAAGCGGTAGAGCGGTAGAGCGGTAGAGGGGAAAAGGGGGAAAGGGGTAAAGTCTTGTCTTGCTTCCTCCGAGAGCAAGGAACGGGGCTTCGCGCCCCATCAGAGTGTTCAGCCCCAGCGGTGTCACACATCCCGGGGATGTTTTCCTTGGAGTGTTTTCCTGGGGTGTTTTCCCTGGGGTGTTTTCCCTGGGGTGTTTTCCTTGGAGTGTTTCTTCTACGGATTTTTCAAGACCGACCAGCTCGAACGCGACAGCACCATCAACCCTGAGACAAGACTACACACGACACTCAACAACAACACCCCTGCGACGATCGCCAGCGAGATTCCAAACGAAAACACAACCTCGCCCGTATCCATCGCAAACCGCAAGATTGCCCATCCGAGAACGCCTCCCAACAGGATCGCCAACAAAGCAACACTGCCCCCGACCAATAAATACTCGAAGAAAAACGATAGCAAGATCTGCCGCCGCGAGATTCCCAAAGTCTTCATCACCACCGCCTCGTACACACGCCGACGTTGCTCGACGACGATTGCACTCGATAACACCACCATGCCGACCGCCAAGGTCAGTCCGCTCACCGCACGCACCGCGTGCGTCATCCCTTCCAACATCTTCTTGATGAGACGGACGAAATCTCCAACGCGCAACATCGTCACATTGGGAAAATCACGCGCAACGACAGAATCCAGCTCCGCCTCCGCTCCGTCGGTTGCAAATGCCGCTGCCAAGATTGTAAAGGGCAAAGCCTCCAACGAAGGATGCGGCGAAAAAACCATCATGAAATTGATCTGCCAAGTGCGCCAATCGATATCACGCAAGTTTGCAATTTTTGCATCCAACACCTCGCCCAACACCCCCACCCGCACGCGATCGCCAATTCCCAGCCCGAAAGCCCGCGCGACATCGCCGTCCATCGAGAGCAACAGCTCGCCCTCGTAATCGACATCCCACCACTCTCCGTCCGTCAGCACCGCGTTGGCAGGCGGAACAGAAGAAAAGCTGATGCCTCTGTCCCCCTCCAAAACCCACTCGTAGTCGTCAGGCACTGCGAGCGCGGTGGCGTCGATGTCGTTGAACCCCAAGATTCTACCGCGCAACATCGGCGCTTCCTGAATGCGAACTTCCTCTCCGACGCCCTCCACCTTCGCACGAAAGTCCTCCAGCTGCCACGGTTGCACATCGATAAAAAACTGCCGCGGTGACCCAGCCGACAACCCCATCTCTGCATCCTGCGTCAAGCTCAACTCTATCTCCGCCAACGCGACGAACAACGACAAGCCCAAGCCCAACGGCAAGACGATCGACAACAAAGCACAAGAGCGCGTCTGCTGCAAAGCGTGGTCCAACAATACCAGCCTCGTGCGCGCACGACGCCGCGCCCACCGCGTTGCCAACAGAACGCTCCTGCTTGCAAGAGGAAAAATCCACAGCGACAACAAAAAGCTCAACAATATCGAAAGCGTGAAGACAGGCGACGGCGAGCCCGCCACCGTCGCGACGCACAACAACACGAACACAGGAGAACCCACAACCCCCAAGCGAACTGCCAAGCGCAACATCTCTGCTCGTGATCGCACGCCCCCCCGCTCGCCGCCTCGCCTGCTTCCGCGCAACAACGACGAGGGCGCAACCCTATCGATCTCGAAGAAGGGCAGCAGCGAAAAGAGAACGAGCACGCCAAAGCCGATTCCCGCCGAGCGCAGCAAGGACACGCCCGGAAAAAACATGTCGACTGGCAAGGAAAACCGATCCCCTACCCACGGCGCCAGCGAAATGCTGGCAACAAATCCGATCCCGCAACCCATAGCGATCCCCAGCGATCCCATCGCCCCCGTCTGCAGCCCCAGCAAAAGACGGATGTACGTAGGCGATGCGCCCAAAGTCTTCCACAACGCCATGTCGGTGCGCCGCGCATACAAAAGACAAGTCAACCCGTTCGCCACCCCTGCTCCGCCGGCAAACATTCCCGCGAGCGCCGCCAAGGTCATCAACAACGAAAGACGATCGATGATTTGACGAACACGAGGAGCTGCGTCGCGTCTGTCCTCCAAAACCCATGCGGCGTCTGGAAACATCTTGCGGACGCGCGTGCGAAATTCTGGGATTCCCTGCCCGTCGTGCAACAGCATTCGATAATGCTCGTAGATCAGGCTGCCCGGGACGCGCAATCCCGTTGCATCCAAGCCCTTTTGCGACAGCAAGACTCTCGCCCCCAAAGGGAAGGAGGAGGACAACAAATCGCTCTCTTGCTCGATGACCGCGCGAATTTCGAAGGTTTTTGTGCCGAGCAAGAATCGCGTTCCTTCCGTCGCCTCCCCCTGAGCCAAGAAGGCGGGCGCGACGAGCGCTCCCATGATGCCGTTGCGCTCTTCGAGCAGCGTCGCCAGCTCTGCGGGCGACACTTCTCTGCCGCCCTGGAGGAACAATCCTCCGACGAGAGGGTGATGCTCGTCGACCGCCTTCGCTTCGACCAACACCGAGCGTTGCCCTTCCCTGACACCACGCGCCATCGTGCGCAGAAGGCTGATGTGTGAGAGAGCCCTCGTCTGCTGTTGGAAGACATCGAGCGATCGCGTCTCCAAACCCGTATGGACTTGTCGTAGCTCCACATCGCCGCCTAAAATCAACGCTGCGTTCTTGTCCAAAGAGCGCGAGAGAACCTCGACTGTCGCCAAGATCGTCGCAAACGCCCCGACCCCCAAGACGAGACACATCAGGAAAAGTCGAAAACCCTTGATGCCGCCGCGCAACTCGGCACGCGTATGGCGCAACAACAGAAGCAAGGTTTGGCGAAAACTCATGGGCGCGGGCGATCCGCTCGTTGTTTTTTGTGCGCACCTTTTTTGTGCGCACTCTTTTTGTACGCATGGTTTGTTTGTTTTCGGTCGGCGACGATGCGCCCGTCGGACATCTCCAAGCGGCGCGAGCAACGTTCTGCCAACGCGGGATTGTGTGTCACCAGCAAGAGGCAAGCATCGATCCTGCTTGCGAGCGAGAACATCGTATCGGCAACCTTCTCCCCTGTGCCCTTGTCCAAGTTTCCTGTGGGTTCGTCGGCGAGCAAGATTTTCGGGCGCAAGGCGCACGCACGCGCGAGAGCCACCCTCTGCTGCTCTCCGCCTGAGAGCTGCCAGGGGTAGTGTTCTTGTCGATGGGCGAGTCCGACCTCTGCCAGCGCGTCGCGCGCGCGCGTGCGCGCGTCTTTCGCACCGGCGAAGTCGAGCGCGAGCGCCGCGTTCTCCAAAGCGGTCAGGTTGTCTAACAGGTAGAACCCTTGAAAGACGACGCCGAAGTTGTCGCGGCGAAAGGCAGTGCGTTGCGCTTCCGACAGCCGCATGATATCCGTGCCGAAGACGCGCAAGCTGCCTCGATCCGCGCGCTCTAGCCCCGCGAACAGCATCAGCAGCGAGGTTTTTCCCGCCCCCGACACACCCGTCAGCGCGACTTGCTCGCCCGCGCGCAGCTGCACAGAGACACCGCGCACGATATCGACACTACCAGACGAGCCCCCTGCAGACGAGCCCCCTGCTCCGCGCAGCGAAGCAGAGTAGCAAAGCGCACGCGCATCGATCGCAAACGAAGATTTCATCATTCCAAAGTACAAAGACCTGAGTACAAAGACAGGAGTATATAGACAAAAGTACACGGACAGACAAGGCAACCTCCCCCGCCGCGAACAACAAGCTTGCCCCTTCCTTGTCGCCATGCTACACAATTTTTATGGTCTCACGCTTTCTCCTCGCGCTCGCAGTGTTGTTGCTCGCAACGACAACCGCCGAAGCGCAGACGCCAAACAAGTATCCCATCGTCATGCTGGGAGATTCGATCACCGCAGGCTACGGGCTTTCGAACAGCCAAGCCTTGCCCTCGGTGCTACAACAAGAGCTGAAGAAACAGAACTGCGAGCTCGCCGTCGACAACAAAGGAGTCTCCGGCGATACGACCTTCGGCGGCGCCTCGCGCCTCATGCCGATCCTGCGTCAGCAACCTCGGGTTGTCATCGTCGCGCTGGGCGCGAACGACGCGTTGCGCGGCTTCGAGCCGCGAGCCTCGGAACAAGCGCTCGCCGCCATTCTCACCGCTCTGCTCAAGAACAACATCCAGCCCATTCTCGTCGGCATGAAAGCGCCGCCCAGCTGGGGTAGAGACTACACAGAACGGTTCGACAGAATTTTTCCCGCGCTCGCTCGACGCTTCGATATCCCGCTCTATCCCTTCCTGCTCAAAGGTGTCGCTACCAATTCTGCGCTCAACCAGCGAGACGGCATTCATCCGAACGAGAAAGGAGTCCTGCTGATCGCCCGCAACCTCGCCGCCTTCCTGCAACCGCACCTCTCCTGCTGACGATGCGCGAACGCCTTCTCGGCAACAGCGGTCTCAAGGTAAGCGTGATCGCGCTCGGAACGATGACTTGGGGGGAACAGAACTCTCCGCAGGAAGCCTTCGAACAGCTCGAGTATGCAACCGCCAAGGGCGTCACGCACATCGACACCGCCGAGATCTATCCCTTTCCCGTCCCCTCGCCCAAGATGAGCATCACCGAGACCATCATCGGAGACTGGCTTGCAACTAAGGACAAAAGCTTTCGAAACAAGCTGATCATCGCCAGCAAAGCCGCAGGTCCCTGCTCCTTCGACATTAGGAACAATATCCAGCAGGATCGCGTGCGCCTCGACAAGCCGAACATCCTGCAAGCTTGCGACGGAAGTTTGAAACGCCTTCGCTGCGAGACGATCGATCTCTACTACCTGCACTGGCCCGAGAGGAACAGCAACTTTTTCGGAAGAAGAGGATTCCAGCACGACCCTCAGGCAGACCGAGACGCCGTTCCGCTCGAAGAGTCGCTAGCCGCAATGAAAGAGCTGCTAGATGCAGGAAAAATTCGCAGCGTCGGTATTTCCAACGAATCGCCGTGGGGGACCATGAAAGCACTAGCCATTGCCGAAAAGATCGGAATGCGCAGAGAGGTGGTTGCCATTCAGAACCCTTATTCGTTGCTGAACCGTACTTTCGAGGTCGGACTCGCCGAGGTGAGCGTGCGAGAGAAGATCGGATTGTTCGCTTACGCTCCTTTGGGCGGAGGGGTGTTGAGCGGAAAGTATTTGAACGGCGTGCAACCCGCAAGAGCGCGCAGCACATTGTATCCGCAGCATACGACAAGGTATCACAAGCCGCAGGCGGAGCTTGCCTTGAAGGCTTATGTGGCGCTCGCCTCAAAGCACGGGCTGGATCCAGCCAGCATGGCGTTGGCTTTCGTCAACGAGAGGGCGTTTTTAACTTCTAACATTATGGGAGCAACGACGATGGAACAATTAAAAACAAACATCGAGAGCGAAGAGATACGATTGTCGAAAGAAATTTTGCAGGAGATCGAGGACATTCACGAGATTTATAACTCGCCTTGCCCGTAGTTAACATTGAATATCCGTAGATTTTGATTTAACTTTTGTCATCGACATCCGTTTTGTTCGTCTGCAAGCAACACTCTTTTTGCAACGCCTCTGCCAACAGCCGATGATAGTTTTCTCTCGATATATCGACCGCTCCCATCCTCGCCAAATGCGCTGTCTGAAACTGCACATCCAACAAAATATACCCCTCCCCCCGCAACCGCTCCACGAGAAATTGCACGGCAGCCTTGCTGGCATGCGAAACATTTGAAAACATACTCTCTCCAAAAAACGCCCCGCCCAAAGCAACACCGTACAAGCCCCCTACCAGCGCGCCGCCTCCTGAAGCATACACTTCGACCGAGTGCGCCGTTCCCATGTCGTGCAAATCACCGTAGATCGCCTCGATCTCATGATTGATCCAAGTCTGCTCGCGCGAAGCACAAGCCCTGACCACACGACGAAAATCTCCGTCCAACCCTACGACAAAATCGGCACGACGCAACGAACGACAGTCCCTACGCGAAAGACGAAAATCCTCCAAAGGCAGCACACAACGTTCGTCAGGATCCATCCACAAGATCTCTCGGTCGCCGCGAGCGCGTGCCATCGGGAAGATTCCCGCTCGATAAGCAGAGCATAACAACGAAGGCGTCAGCCGCACTCCGCCATCGCCTGTAACTTTGCGGTTCACGAAAGCATCTCTCAACGCCCCAGCAAAACTTTCTCCAGCCAGTGGATCGTGTAGTCGCCCGCGCGAAAATCCTTCGCCTTCAAAATTCTTTTATGCAACGCCAAGTTCGTCTCCACACCCTCGATCGCATACTCGTAGAGCGCGCGCATCGCTCGCGCCAAACACAGATCGCGGTCGGGGGCATGCACGATCAACTTCGCTATCATGCTGTCGTAGTACGGAGGGACGACATAACCCCGATACAATGCCGAATCGACCCGTAGCCCCAAGCCGCCCGGCGCATGATAGTTTTCGATTCTGCCCGGCGAAGGAGCGAAGGTCTCTGCATGCTCGGCGTTGATGCGCAACTCCATCGCGTGTCCGGACAAGGGAGGGGGCTTGCTCCAGTCGCGCTTTTCGCCCGCGGCAATACGGATCTGCTCGGCGATCAAATCGACGCCGCAAATGCTTTCCGATACGGGATGCTCGACCTGGATGCGCGTGTTCATCTCGATGAAATAGAACGCGCCGTCCTGATAGAGAAACTCGAACGTTCCGACACCGCGATAACGCAGTTTTGCCGTACAATCACGCGCCTGCTCGCAAATCTTTTTACGCACCGCCGCGCTCAAGGCGGGCGACGGTGCCTCTTCCAAAACCTTCTGATGACGGCGTTGCAGGGAACAATCGCGCTCCCAAAAGTGCTGCGCCCCCCCCTCGCCGTCGCCGCAAACCTGCACCTCGATATGACGAGGGGCAGGCAAGTACTTCTCGATGTAAACCTCGTCGGAGCCGAAGGCGGACAAGGACTCCTGCCTGCATAAAGCAAAGTTCTCCTCCATCGCCGCTGCGGACGACACAACCTTCATGCCGCGTCCGCCGCCGCCGCTGGCTGCTTTGATTAAAACAGGATAGCCGATGTCGGAGGCGACAAGCCTCGCTTCCGCCACATCGCTCACCGAGCCCTTGGAGCCTGGCACCGTAGCCAACCCCAGCTCCACCACCTTGGACTTCGCCGCGATCTTGTCGCCCATCGTCTCGATATGCTCGCTGCGAGGGCCGATGAAACAAAGTCCGTGCGCCTCGACCATCTCGGCAAAGGCGGCATTCTCCGAAAGAAATCCGAACCCAGGATGGATTGCATCCGCGCCCGTAATGTTCGCCGCGGAAATCAACGCACGCATGTTCAAATAGCTCTCGCTGCTCGGCGCAGGACCGATACACACCGACTCGTCGGCAAAATGCACCGCCATCGCCTCTGTATCCGCGCTCGAATGCACCGCCACGGTTGCTATCCCCAGCTCGAAACAGGTGCGCTGAATGCGCAACGCAATCTCGCCGCGATTGGCGATCAGAATCTTGTTAAACAGCGCCATAGAACGAGTCTCTCTCGCCACCCTTGAGATTACGAAGGATCGATCAAGACCAACGCGTCACCATACTCGACGGGTTGCGCGTTCTCGACCTGCAACCTCACGATCGTCCCGCTGCATGGTGCGGGAATTTGATTCATGATCTTCATCGCCTCGACGATCAGAAGCGTCTCCCCCTCCTTCACCTTGCTGCCGACCTTGACGAAGGGCGCCGCCGTAGGAGACGATGCCAAATACACGGTGCCGACGATCGGCGCCGAGACGACAACGCCCTCGTCCGCAGCCGCCTGCGTTCCCTCTTGCGCTGCGGCAACATCGTGCGCGCCACCGAGCGTAGGGGCAGCAGCAGCAACGGGTGCGACAGGCGCAACAGAGCCATACACGACCTTCTCGCCGCGCTTCAGGGTGATGCGAGAAGACTCGTTGCCGAGCGAAACCTCGCGCAAATCGTATTCGCGCAAAAGCTTCGCCAGCGTCTCTACATAGGAACTGTCCAAAGAAAATTTTGTCATCGACAAGGGGCTCCTTATTTATTCATGATTCATTCATGGGATTCATTCGTGGGACGGGGCAAGGTTCTCTGCACCGCGAGATTTCCTGTGGCGGTAGAGTGCGACCACGCCATCCAAAGCCAGCAGGTATCCCTCTGCGCCCAAGCCCGTGATCACGCCATCGACGGCACCCGCGCTCAAAGAACGCAAGCGAAAGCTCTCGCGCTTGTACAGGTTGGAAAGATGAACCTCGATCTTGGGCGTGTTGCAGCTCAAAAGCGCATCGCGCAATCCCACCGAAGTATGCGCGTAACCGCCGGGGTTGACAACAAGCGCCGCGCACGAGCGAGACGCTTCTTGGATGCAATCGATCAACACGCCCTCGGCATTGTTCTGGCGAAAGTCTATGCTCCACCCCTCGTCGGCAGAGGCAAGCTCGGTTGCACGCGCACGACAAAGAGCCTCGATATCCGCAAGAGTGCGCTCGCCGTAGAGTTCAGGCTCGCGCGAACCCAAGAGGTTCAAATTCGCCCCGTTCAAAACCATCACACAAAGTGCCATGGACACCTCTCGAAAAATCCAACGAGGCATTCTACGACAAGACTCACAAGGTAAGCAAGCCCTGCTCCTCGTACCAACGCGCAGCGCCAGGGTGGAGCGGCAGCAAGGTAGAGCGGTAGCGATACGGACGATCGATCTTCAGCTCAGGCACAAGAGTCCGCATGATGTCCTGCGTAGAGCCGTGCCACAGCGAATGCGTCAAGCGATAGACGACCTCCTCCGAGACCGTGCGCGAGACAACCCACAACACATCGAACGACAGCGTATGCCAAGCCGCCTCCTGTCCTGGGTAAGTTCCCGCAGGCAGGACTGTCGAGCGAGCGATGCCGAGATTCGCTTGGAAAAAACGCTGCGACTCGTCGCCCACGGCGAAAACATCCAAAAGCCGAATCGTACTTTGTTGCGCAAAGACGCGCAACGCGGGCATAGGCGCTTGACCGGAAACGACGAGCGCATCGACCTTACCCGCCTCCAAGGCTTTGAGCCCGTCTTGCAACGACAAGCCCACGACAACGACGCCCTCCATTTCCAGCCCCTCGCTCGCCAAAGCCCTTCGCAAGTGCAACGAAGATGCGGAACCCGACAAGCCGACCGCAACCGTACGACCGACAAGGTCCGAAAGGGAAGCCGCCGAGCTCGAAGCCAACACCACGACATGCAGCTGGATCGAGCCCAAACGCGCGAGCAGCGTCACTTCGCGCGTGTCGAAGGCGTAAGTTTCCAACCCGAAAGCATTCACCTCGTCCAACACATCGGCAGAAACTAACGCCGATTCCAAACGTCCGTGCGCCATGTCCTCCAGACTTTCGAAAGCGCCCGAACGGCTTTGCGCGACAAGCAAAAGCCCCGGCACACCGCAAGGAGTGCCTTTCCGACAAGGGGGATTAATGCCGGGCGGTGCGCTCAAAGAACCCGTCAGCGCGCTACCCAAACGATAAAGCGTCCTCTCCGCGGGACCTGTACCAATCCGCAGAAAATCCAAGCGTGCGTTGCCACTCAAAGGCACCGACTGCGGCAACGACTGAGCTCGCGCCGAAAACGATACGACGAACGACACGACGAAAAACACGGCGAAAAACACGACGCTCGCAGCAAGCGCAACGCACAGAAGGAAGAGAGCTCCCTTGACACCCCTCGTGCAACGGGAGAACAACGACATCGACAACCCCGCAGACAAGCTTGACCTTCTCGGCTACACTCTGCCACAAAGAAACGACACGATACAATGCCTCTTCTTTCTCTCCCCTCTTTGCTTCCTTCCTCGCTGTTTTGACCGCTCCTTTCGCCTTGACCTCTGCCTTGTGACCCCTGCCGCCTTGACCTCTGCCACCTTCTCGGCGCGACAGCTCTCGGATGCCGTGCGCGTTCTCGCCGCCGATGCGGTGGAGAAAGCGCGCTCAGGACACCCCGGCATGCCCATGGGCATGGCAGACTGCGCGGGCGTTCTGTTTCGAGAATTTTTGCGCTTCGACCCACAACATCCCGACTGGCACGACAGAGATCGCTTCGTCCTGTCGGCGGGACACGGCTCGATGTTGCTGTATGCGCTGCTCTACTTGTGCGGCGTTCGAGGGGTTTCGATCGAAACACTCAAGAGCTTCCGCCAGTGGAACTCTCCCGCCGCCGGCCACCCCGAGTGTCGTGCGCTGCCCATGATCGAAACGACGACAGGACCTCTAGGACAAGGTATCGCCAACGCCGTCGGCTTCGCCATCGCCGAGCGAAAACGCAACGCCCAGTTCGGAGACGACCTCGCCTGCCACCGTACTTGGGTCGTCGCAGGAGACGGTTGTCTCATGGAGGGAATTTCGCACGAAGCGATCGCGCTTGCCGGACATCTCAATCTGCACAAGCTCTGCATCTTATTCGACGACAACAACATCACGATCGACGGCAAACGAAGCCTGAGCGACGAGACCGATCAGCAGCTGCGATTCCAAGCCTGCGGCTGGCATACGCTCGCGATCGACGGACACGACGAGACGCAGATTCGCGCCGCGCTCGATGCAGCGCAAAACTCGGACAAACCCACGCTAGTCTGCTGTCGCACGCAGATCGCCTATGGAGCCTGTAAGAAAACAAACTCCGCCGAAGCGCACGGTGCCCCCTTGGGCGACGACGAGATCGCAGCGTTGCGAAAGAATCTTCGGTGGCACGAAGAGCCCTTCGTCGTGCCGCAAGAGCTCCTGACAGCATGGAGGCAGCTCGCACGCCACGCCCGCGGCGAACGCGAGGAATGGCAACGACGTTTCGACCTGCTCTCGACGCAACGGCAGCAGCGATTTCTAGAATGCGCGCAACGCACCCCCGACATCAAAGAACGGATAGCGCACGAAAGACTTGCGCCGCTCAAGCGACAATGGTTGAAAGAGAATCCCGCGCTCGCCTCCAGGCAGTCGAGTTTGAAGGTGATCGAGGTGCTGGCGACAAGCCTTCCCGATCACCTTCTCGGCGGCTCGGCGGATCTGTCAGGCTCGAACGGCACCAAACCCGCCGCTCTCGCTGTCTTCGATCGCAACAACTACAACGGCAGCTACATCCACTACGGGGTCAGAGAGCACGCCATGGCGGCGGTGATGAACGGCATCGCGCTGCACAGCAACTTCCTTGTCTACGGCGGCACCTTCCTCGTCTTTTCGGATTACGCTCGCCCCGCCATCCGTCTTGCCGCCTTGATGGGCGTGCCGACAATTTTTGTGCTGACCCACGATTCGATCGCGCTCGGTGAAGACGGTCCGACCCATCAACCTGTCGAACACTTGGCTGCACTCAGAGCCATTCCGAACCTATACCTCTTCCGCCCGTGCGACAGCGTCGAGGTTTTGGAATGCTGGCAGGCAGCGCTCGCTCTTGCTGCTCCCTCTGCGCTCGTCCTGACGAGACAGACCATTCCCCCCGTTCGTGGCAGCGAGGGCTGCGTTGCGGAGGAAGGCAACCTCTCGCAACGAGGAGGCTACCTCGTGCGCCCCGCAACAGAGAATGCCGTGCGTCTGATCGCCAGCGGTTCCGAGGTTCACCTCGCCATCGAAGCTGCGACGCTTCTACGAAAGAAGGGAGTTGAGACAGGCGTTGTCTCGATGCCAAGCTGGGAGCTGTTCGAGCAGCAGAGCGAAGATTACCGCGAGCAAGTGTTAGGCACGAACACGCGGATCGCTTTGGAGGCGGCGTCTTCTTTCGGGTGGGAGCGCTACGCGACGAGCTCGCGCCATATCATCGCGCTCGATCGTTTCGGCGCGTCGGCACCGGGCGATCTTCTCATGAAAGAGTTCGGCTTCACTCCAGAGGCTGTGGCAGACAAAGCGGAGCGAATGCTACTCTAATACAGGACGCGCGATGCGTCTGTAGATACCGCCTTTGGCGACGACAAGCACTAACCTGTCGGCTTGAATCGCTCTCGGTAGGGTGAAGGTATGAAAAGAATGACGCTTGTCTGTTTTGTAAGAATCCTCGTAGACTTTCTTCTTCCCATCGTACAAAGACCACGAGTATTCGATGATATCGGTAACAAGAAAAGATACTTTCCTAATTTTTTTCCTTTCCAATGCTATAGAAACTGATTGTGTGACGTTATATCTAGGCCATCTTTCTTTCCCCTTGTTATTCCATGTTTTTTTAGAGATATAAACAAGATCGGCAAGAGATACCTTTTGTTGAAACGACGGATAGAATCGAGAAAACCTTTGCTGGCTTTTATAGCCTTTCGAAGAATTATCCATATCGTAATCGTGAAAATTAATTTTTGCGATCTTCTTCACGCGATTCCAAGAAAATAAATTCCCTCGCACGACATGGCGTATATCTGAAAAGAAAGCATTCGTTTGAAGATCGAGGATAGGAATATTTTCTTCCACTGCCCAGGGCTCAAAGTCGATAGGAATTCTACGAGACATATGACCAATCCGGCCCCATCTTCCAGGAATACGAGACAAATAGGGAGACGTTAGAGAGATACTATCGACAATATATACGTTTCCGTCAGAACGCAGAGCCTGTGCTCCGGGACAACAACGGACCTTCGTTAGACGGGGAGCGGAAACTTGAAAAGATTGTAATTTATTTCTTATCTTATCACGAAGATAGAATCTGCGTTCATGTGCGATTCCGAACACAAAATCCCGTCTTTTTTCAGGGTAAACAAACGCTTCCTTAAAGCGTTGGGCAAGGGAAACCGAAGACAGCAACAGAAAAGATAACAGAACAACACCAACACCCTTTTTCCAAAAATATCTTCGCGTAAAATCTAACCTGAACTTCCTTTCTACCAGAAAGAAAACTAATCCGTACAGAGCAAAAAAGAACGGCACGGCGAAAAAACGACCTTGCATAAAGTCGCCACCTATCCACAACAAATACAAACTGTAAAGTGCACAACCCGCAGCAACGGCAGTAAGACGATTGAAACGACGGTGACGGCGAACATCATAGAAACCCACCACGACGATACAAAATATCACAAACAAGGTTACGGGATCTTGCGTTAATGTCCTGATATAATAAAAAAATCCTTGCCTAATAAAATTCCAACTGGGAGCATCGATGTTGGTCTTCGCCAAAAAGGTGTTCGCCAGAGGATGTCCGAAATACCATGTTGAAAAAATCAACCACAACAAGCATAAACTCACAGCAGAAGCAAGAACAGAAACCCTATAACCGCAAGAACGCCAAGCATACAGACACAGAGGCAACAACAACAAGGCATAATCCATACGGTTCAAAAACAGCAAGGCACAAAGAAGAAAAAAGAAGTCGTCGCAGCGGCCGGAAAAGAATCGGCAGCAAATCAACGCAACGAGGAAATAGCTCAACGGATTTTCAAGACCCGAGCTCGTATAATCGATGAAGGCTTGCGAGCTCAGCAAAGCCAGCAACAAAACCGCAACAACACCTTTCTGAAGTCCTATGAGATCACGCAAGAAAAGCCACAAGGCACCCAAACACAGAGCCAGCGAGGCAAAAAGGGACGAGTATTTCAATACATTGGGTTCCAGCAAACCGCCGCTAAGAACATGCGCCACCGCCAAAAGCAAAAACCATGCAGGATGCGTGAACGCTTGAACGCGCTCGCCCCAGTTCCATACCATCCCGTGCCCTTCCGTAAAGTTGAGGATCTCACGAAAAGTCAACAGCGCATCGTCGCTCAACCATCTGTGGACACACCACAAAACGACGAACAACGCCATCGTCCCCCAAACAACAAGTCGATACACCTCGTCCGAAAACGGACGCGACAGCCACAAACCAGCTCTTTCTTTTAGCAAAGAATACCGCAAAGCCATCTTGTAATTTCTTTTTTGTAGCCTCTCCTTTCGCGCACGCTATACGCTATACTAAGAGCTCTTTTTCGAAAGGACACTTTCCGAAGAGCTCAAAGCCGTCTTTGGTGATCAAAACCTGCTGCTCCAGCTTCACGCCTTCTCTGCCGCCCTCTGCGCCGACATAGGCTTCTGCCGTCAATGTCATGCCCTCCTCTAAGACACCGTCGGCGAAATAGGCATCGTCGGGAATGTCCTCAGGGTACAACACGGCAGGATACTCGTCGCACAAGCCGATCCCATGATACTTCGCCGCATACTGCTGCTTGCGATACGCCTCAGGCAAGTGGTTGCCCTTGTAGGTCAGGTCGCGGAACGAAACGCCGGGCTTCAGCAGTCCCATGTTCTCGTGAATGTGATCGTAGGCGATTCGATACAGGTTGCGCTGCTCCGGCGTGGGCTTGCGCTCGCCGAAGATCCAAGAACGCGAGATGTCGATGCAATAGCCGTACGGGCCGATCATGTCCGTGTCGAAAGCGAGAATATCCCCCTCTTCGACGATCCGCGGTCCGCATTCGTGAAACCACGGGTTCGTGCGAGGACCCGACGACATGGTGCGCGTCTCGATCCACTCTCCGCCGCGGCGAATATTCTCGGCTTGCAAGACAGCCCACAGGTCGTTCTCCGAAACCCCCGGGTGCATGGCTGCGCGCATCGCCTTGATGCTATGTTCGCAAGCCTCCATGCCGCAGCGCATCGCTTTGATCTCGTTCTCGTCCTTCACCAGACGCGCCATCTCCAAGACCGTCTGTCCGTGATGGATGTCGATCCCCAAGCTCTCCAGCGCCTTGACGCCGCAGATCTCCATCTTGTCGACGGCAAGACGTCTGTTCTCGCCACCACAACGACGCAAGAGTTCGTCGACCTCAGCTGCAAACATCCGTGCTTTCGCGTCGTAATGCTCGCCGCTAACGAAAAAGAAGAAGCCCGGCATGGGACGCACCTCTTTGATCAAGGGCAAGTGCGCCGACAGGAACTCACACTTCGGAAAGTCGAACATCACGATATCTCCTTCGGCAGGAATGAAGGCGGCGCGTCCCATATTGTGCAAAATCCACACTTGCATGTTCGACGAATCCAAGGCGTAGCGAATGTTGAGCGGATCGGTCAGCAGGCAGGCTGCTAGATCGCGCGCCTTGAGCTCGCTGCGTACGCGCGCGAGGCGATACTCTCGCATCGCTTGCAAGTTCGGTGCTTGCAGTCCCGCCTCCTTCCACTCGGAGAAGGCAAGCGTTGTGGGTCCGATCTCGATACGGTCGTTGGCGGCGGGAGAGCCATCAGGACGAACGCTGCTCGCGCGACGCGACGGGTCGATCTTCGGGTTGGGAACAGAGTGCGATACCTCGGACATCGCAAGACCCTCCTCAGAAAAGCTGTTGCCAAAGAAAGAGAGATAGCCTATCGTTGCGCTCGTGTCAATCGTTGCCGATAGCGCGAGGGGTAGCGTGGAGTAGCGTGGAGTAGCGTGGAGAAGGTGAATTCGTGAAGTTTGAAGCGTTCATTACTTGCGCCGTGACGGGCTCTGGAGCGACTGCCGAGAAGAGCGATCGCGTTCCGCGCTCTCCGCGAGCGATCGCCGCCGCCTGCTTGGAGGCTCGAGAAGCGGGTGCTGCTGTTGTCCACTGTCATGTCCGCGATCCTGACACGGGAGACGCCTCGCGCGAAGTTGCGCTCTACCGCGAGCTGGTGGAGCACCTAAAGGCTAGCCGAACCGATGCGGTGCTGAACCTGACGACCGGCATGGGAGGCGATCTCTATGTGGGTCCTCCCGAAGCGCCGCTGCCTCTTTCCACCAAGACCGACATGGCGAGCGCGCAGGAACGCGTCCAGCATGTTTTGGAGCTGAAGCCTGAGATCTGCACGCTCGACTGCGGCACGATGAACTTTGCCGAAAGCGACTATGTGATGACCAACACCCTCTCGCAACTCAGAGCCATGGCGGCTCTGATCCAACAAGCCGGCACGCGCCCTGAGGTGGAGATTTTCGACACGGGACACCTCGTCCTTGCCAAGCAGCTGGCAGCAGAGGGCTTGCTGGAACAGCCCGTGCTTGCGCAACTCTGTACGGGCATCCCTTACGGCGCGCCCGCCGATTTGTCCACGCTCGTCGCCTTGAAAACGAATGTTCCGCGCGACTGGATTTGTTCCGCCTTTGCCATCGGACGCATGTCGCTGCCTTATGTTTCGGCAGCCCTGCTTGCCGATTGTCATGTGCGGGTCGGGCTTGAAGACAATCTCTATCTCAAAAAAGGGGTGCTGGCATCGAACGCGCAGCTCGTTACGCAAGCCAAGACGATCATGCACGCGATGGGCGTTCGTGTCTTGGAGCCCGCCGAAGTGCGCGAGAGGCTTAATCTTAAAAAACGTTGGTAACAATAGAATTAGTGGAATTGTCTGTTTTGTAAGGGTAAGGGTAAGAGTAAGGGCAGGCGCGCACAATCCCCTCCACAATCCCCTCTCTACGAGTGTTGCCACAACTCTCGATAAACGGAAACGATCGCCAAAGCCTCGCGCTCGATGGCGAAGAACTTCTCCGCGTGCGCACGACAAGCAGCCCTCATGCTAGCCCTCCCGTTTTGGAGCGAAAGGAAGCGACGCAACCTTTCTGCCAAAGCCTCTTCGTCGCCACAAGGCACGACATAACCGGTTTTGCCCTCGACGACTGCCAAGTCGGCACAACCGCGCGGTGTGACCACAATCGGCGTTCCGCACGACAAGGCTTCGAGCGTAGCCATGCCGAACCCCTCCTCTAACGAGGCCGACACGTACAAGTCCAGCGAACGCAAGAGGGCAGGCATCGCCTCGTACGAGGTCTGTCCCAGCCACAAGACGCGCTCGGCGATTCCCGCTTCCTCCGTCAAACGTTGCAAGTGCCGACGCAAAGGCGCGTCCTTGAGAATCCACCGTCCAGCAACGACGCCCACGACATCGGGAAACGACGGCAGAACCCGACAGAGCGCACGCACGAACACATCGCTCCCCTTGCTGCGACGAATGTTGCCGATCTGCCCGACTGCAAGCGTTCCGCGCAAGCCCTGTCGCCGAGCGTAGGACTGCCACGTTTGTTTGGCAACAGGCGCAAAACGTCGCGTATCGATGCCGTGCGGGATCACCGCTTTGACATGCGGACGCAACCGCGCTGCTGCCTCCGTCGTTGCGATGACGCCGTCGCAACGCGCGATCATGCGGCGCAACGGAAAGGAGTGACGCGATTGTTTCACCGAAGTGAAGATCACTTTCATCTTGACCCCGCAGTAATCGCGTAAAAAAAGACCGCGACGCAAATCGACCGCGCGACGAGCATGATAAATGCGAAAAGGTTTGGCGGCAGGAGGGCTACGACCTTGCACGACCAGCTCGGCGAAACTCACCTTCCTCGTCGCAAACGAAAGGTTGTAGCCGTGTAAGCCCAACGAAATCTCGCGCGCTTGCAAGGGATAGAGATTCTCCAAGGTCGCCGTGACGCCCGTAAAATAGGGATTGAGGTTGGCAAGGATCACATCGGGCAGAACCTTGGCAATTCCGTCGGTAATTTCGTCGGTAATTCCACGCCTTATCTTGATCTTGGTTTTTAGCTTGGGTATCACGGTTCTTTCTTCTTCAAGCTCAGGCGCAAACCCTCCCGCGGCGCGACAGAGCGTTGTTTCGCGCATAGACGCTTCACCCCTTGGAACACCGCCTGCTCCATCGCCACGCTGCGCACGAGCGCGCGCGAAACATGCAACAGGACATGCTCTGCCGAGGCGACATGCTCTCTGCTGCTTTCATCTTTGAGAGAAAACATGCGATGGACGAGGTGCAGTTTTTTTTCTGCATAATCTGCGACACGCGTTGTAACAACTATCTCCTCCCCCCGCTTCGCCTCGTTCAAGTGACGCAGGTTCGTCTCGACGGTGTAAAAGCCGAAACCCTGCGCAAGGCTCTTTTCGTCGAAGCCGACAAGGTTCAACAACAGGTTCGTCGCCTGACTGAAAACTTGCAAATAACGGCTCTCGGTCATATGCCCGTTTTCGTCAAGCCAAAGCTCCAAGACGCGCACGCGCAAAAGACACACCTCGCCCGTCTGCAAACCCTCCCCTTCTTGCTGTTCCTGTTCTTGATGCTGCCCGCTCTCAGCCCCTGCCTTTGTTGCACGTGCGACAGCACGCTCGGCAAGGGTTCGCTCGTAGTCCGCCAGCACCGCGCCCGCGCCCCATTCTTGCACCTTCAGCGCATTGATGATTCCCGCCAAGTTTTCGTCGCGGATCCGCTCCAGCTCTTCGGTCGAACGACCGCGCGCCTGCGCGTCCGACTGAGCGACGATTCGATCTTGCAACTCCTCGTCCCATTTCGGCACATCGACCAGCTTGCTCCACGGCAACTGCAAGCTCGGGGCGAACTGCGCCAAGAAATGGCGAAACCCTCCGTCTCCGCCCGCGACTCGATAGGTTTCAAAGATGCCCATCTGCGCCCAGCGTAAACCGAACCCGTAGCGAATGGCGTCGTCGATCTCTTCAGTGGTCGCAACGCCGTCGCGCACCAACCACAACGCCTCGCGCCACACCGATTCCAAAAGACGATCGGCGACGAAGGCGTCGATCTCCTTCCTTACGATCAACCCTTTCATGCCGAGACGTTCGTAGAATTTTTTCGCGCGCTCCAACAACGTCTTCGAGGTCTGCTCGCCGCCGACCAGCTCGACCAGCGGCAGCAGATAGACCGGATGAAAGGGGTGGGCGACGAAAAACCGTTCGGGAAAGGGCAAGTTCGCTTGCAAACGGGAAGGCAACAATCCTGAAGTCGAGGAGGCGATCGGTGTCTCTGGCAACGACAAGGTGGCAATGCGAGTCAAGACGCTCCGTTTCAGTTCCTCGCGTTCAGGAACGCTCTCTTGCACCCACACGGCGTTGGCAAGCGCATCTTCGATACGCTCGACGACGCGAAAGCGTCCGCGCGGCGGCAGCGGTGCCGTCGTCAGCAGCGAGAACGCTCGCTCGGCTTGCTCCAAGACGCGTCGACAACGATGCGCCGCGTCGCGCGAGGGGTCGAAGAAAACGACATCGCGCCCATTCAGCACGAAGCGCGCTGCCCAACCGGCTCCGATC
>JABACB010000139.1 GCA_014237925.1 Alphaproteobacteria bacterium | reverse complement strand
TCGATCTGCGCCAGCTGAAGGGATACCCCGCCTTCTATCTGAAAATCATGAACCGCCTGCTCGCGCGTCCGAAGCGTGTGCTGCTGATCGCCTGCGGCGTGTTGGTGGGGTCGTGGCTCACCTACGGTCTTTTCGGCAAAGGGGTCGAGTTCTTTCCCGACATCGAACCCGACAACGCCGCCTTTCTGATCCACGCGCGCGGCAACCTCTCGGTCGACGAACGCGACTATTTGGTGCGACAGGTGGAAGAAGAAATTCTTGAACATGCGGTACGCACCGGTGAAATCTCGGCGGTCTTTTCTTCCAGCGGTATCGACACCTCCAACGACGGGAGCGGGGCGCAGGATATCATCGGGCGCGTGCGCGTCGAGTTTGCAGACTGGCAGGAGCGACGACCGGCGGCTCTCATCATTCCCGAATTGCGCGAGAAGATGGATCGTCTTGCAGGCATCTATGTCGAACCCTCGCTCGCGCAGGCAGGACCGCCGCGAGGGAAACCCATCCATTTGGAAATTCGCGCGACACAAAGTAGCGCGCTTCTGCCGAGCTTGCAGATCTTGCGCAACAAATTGGAGACCATCGAAGGTGTCGTCGATATCGAGGACACCGCCTCCTTGCCCGGCATCGAGTGGCGGCTCGATATCGATCGTGTGCAAGCCATGAAGTTCGGCACCGATGTCTCGACCTTGGGGGACTTTGTGCGCTTGGTGACGAACGGCTTGCAGATTAGTACCTATCGACCCGACGACAGCGACGACGAGGTTGACATCGTGATGCGGGTTCCGAAAAGTTATCGCAACATCACCCAGCTCGATCGCCTGCGCATCACCACTGCCGACGGAGAGGTGCCGGTGAGCAACTTCGTGAAACGCTCACCCTATCCCGTGACCGGCAACATCAACCGCAGCGAGCAGCGAAGGATTCTCGCGCTCAAGGCGGATGTGGAAAAAGGTTTGTTGGCCGACGATGTTTTGCAACAGTTGAAAGCGGATGTGCCGAAGCTGGGATTGCCTTCTGGCGTCGATGTTGTCTTTCGTGGGCAAGACCAAGATCAACGCGAAGCCAGCCAGTTCCTCACGCGCGCCTTCGGTATCGCGCTGTTTATGATGGGGCTCATCTTGCTGACGCAGTTCAATTCTTTCTACCAGTGTTTGTTGATTCT
>JABACB010000138.1 GCA_014237925.1 Alphaproteobacteria bacterium | reverse complement strand
CATCTTGATTTGGAATTGACGTAAATACTTCAGACTGGAATCCATGTACACCATCTCCGTCAACACCGTTTACAAACATGTATGTTTTTGAGAGTGCATCTTTTGGAGCATTTGCTAATAATGGAGCATATGCAACACTCCAATCTTGATTTTCAGAGATAGTATCCACATGACTTTGTTCACTTGCATCGGTTATAATGTAATAGACATATTCACCATTGTGATATCCCTGGTGTAGAGGAATTTCAGCTTCCACGTTTGCTCTAGAAAGATGAACTTTTTTCTCGTGATCTTTATATTTCATTTTCGTATCATCATGATGATCACTATCTGCATCTTTGTCATGATGCATACGTTCGGATTTTTCATGCATTTTATCTGCATATTTCATTTTGTAATTTTTGCAGTCAAAATCATGGTCCATCATCATCTCATCTATCATCTCATCCATCATATCATACATCATCATCTCATCCATTACCATCTCATCCATCACTTCTTCCATCATATCACCCATCATCTCATCTACCATTTCATCCACCATCTCATCCATCATATCACCCATCATCATCTCATCCATCATCATTTCTTCCATCATCATCGTCTCTTTTTCTATCTCTTCCATCATCTCATCCGTCATCTCTCCCATCATCTTATCCATCATCTCATCCGTCATCTCTCCCATCATCTTATCCATCATCTCTTCCATCGTCATCTCATCCATCACCATATTCATCATCATTTCATCCATCATTACGTTCTCAATACAATTAGCAATTTTCATAGCATGTTTAGATTTTCTATCGTGCATTTCCACCATCATGTTTGGATCAATGAATGAATTATGTTTTACAGAATAACCAAGACCAAGTATTTTATCTTCTTCAAATTGTGATTTTCCTCCAGGATAATCAGAACACAATTGTACGCCACAAATGCTTGCACCATATGCATTATTTACAGACATTGAAATTGATACGGTCAAAAGTGGCAATATTGTGAATATTGCCATAAGTTGTGTTCTACGACCCATGCGACATAACATCAAAAATTCATATAAAAATGTATACGTATAATCAGACGCATGTCTAATTACAAGTGTATGGAGCATATGATGATGGATGAAATGATGATGGATGAAATGATGATGGATGAAATGATGATGG
>JABACB010000137.1 GCA_014237925.1 Alphaproteobacteria bacterium | reverse complement strand
CGATAGAGGCAAAAATGTATGATAGCGATCATGCCAATTCCATCCATGTAAAAGAAACGTTTTACATAAGATAAGTGAACGATATATAATGACGCATATACGGGCAATCGTGTGAGCAGAGCATGAAAGGAAGGCTGTATTTATGATGGATGTAATAGAAGAGATTATCAAATTTAAAAAGGATTTAGAGGATGCAAAAAAGGATTTAGAAGATGCAAAAAAAGATGTAAAGAGTATAACTGGAAAAAATAAAAAATCCACACCAGCAAAAAAATTAAAATCAGTTAAAACCTCCCCTGCAGATTCAAAATCCATAGCAAAAAAGAAACCACAATTGGTGAAAAAATCAAAGCCTGTACCCAAGACCAAGCCTGCTACAAAGAAAGAATCAACGTCTGTGAAAAAAAAATCTACTCCCAAGACAATCAAACCTGCACCAAAGAAAGATTCAAAAAAACCAAAACCTGCTCTGAAAAAAATTCCAGTGAAAAAAACTAGTAAAAAAAATGTACCAGATAAAAAACCCAAAGAGGTACCCAAGGTAAAAAAATCAAAAAAAGTCGACAAAAAGATCGAACCCGAGCCAGAAGAGGAGAAAATTCAGACTCTTGAAGAGCAGATAGAAAAAGAGATGAGCGAAGATGAGATCAAAAATCTTGAAATTGAAAAGGCAAACATGGAAAAAGTCACCTATAGGGTCTGTGAATTACTAGCAACTTTTGCATCAAATTCCATGCATCAAAACGAAATTTGGAAAAAAATGAGGATTAGTGCTAGAGATGGTGCAAGACTTGCACTACGACTTGAAAGACGTGGCATAATTAGCAGAGAAAAGATTCTCGATAAAGGAAGATGGACGTACAATCTTACCCTAGTAAAATCTCCCATCATCTACAAAACACTCTTTAAAATACCCGTTTTGGGATACTGTCTTTCCTGCAGAATCCTGTATGGTTATGTACAAATCGCCACAATCGTATGATTCATCTAAAACAGCGATGCGAATTTCTATTGTCTCTGATGGAGAATACGTACCTGCAAGCCCTTTAATCTGAATAGAGCCATCACTGCGTTCCATATGCGCTGATTCTGACAAAAAATATCCCTCATCTGAGGCATGTGCATAGACTGCCGCTCCAAGCACTATGCCTGCGACTAGCGGCAACAAAAA
>JABACB010000136.1 GCA_014237925.1 Alphaproteobacteria bacterium | reverse complement strand
GTGGCGGCGGCGTCGACACACTCATTGGCGGAGCAGACAACGACGAACTCTACGGCGATGCGGGTGACGATACGCTACAAGGTGGAGAGGGCGACGACATCCTCGAAGGCGGGCAGGGGGGGGACGTTCTACAAGGTGGCGAAGGATCAGATACCGCCAGCTACGCAAACGCCGACGCGGGGGTGGGGGTCTCTGTCAGTCTCAAAGAAGGTAGAGGCACAGGTACAGACCCAAATGACGAGGCAGTGGGCGACACGCTCACCGACATCGAAAACCTCAAGGGTTCGGCACATGGCGACACGCTGGAGAGCTCTGGTGTGCAAGGAGACACGAACAAGCTGGAAGGGCTGGACGGCGACGACATCCTCATCGGCAGCGCAAGCAAGGACGTGATTGAGGGAGGAGGGCACGATACTAGCGGAGACACTGCCAGCTATAGAAACTCTGGGAATTCGATCATCGCATCCCTCACGACGGGGGAAGGCACTGAGGGAGACGCAGCCGGAGACGCATTCACGGGCATCGAAAACCTTGAAGGTGGATCGGAAGGAGATACGCTCATCGGCGACCACTTGGGAAACACGCTGACGGGTAATGCGGGCAACGACATCTTGCGTGGCGGCGGCGGCGGCGACACCATCTACGGCGGCGAAGGCGTCGACACCATCGAGGGCGGTGCAGGCGCAGACACCATCGAGGGCGGCGAAGGCAATGACATCATCGACGGCGGCGCAGACGCCGACACCATCGACGGTGGCGAAGGCAATGACATCATCGACGGCGGCGCAGGATCAGACATCATCGACGGCGGCGACGACGACGACAAACTCTACGGCGAGGCGGGTGACGATACGCTACAAGGCGACGCGGGCAACGACGAACTCTACGGCGGCGACGGCGTCGACACCATCTACGGCGGCGAAGGAGTCGACACCATCGACGGTGGCGCAGGATCAGACACCATCGAGGGCGGCGCAGGCGACGACACCATCAAGGGCGGTAGCGGTAGCACGGGCAACACGCTCGATGGAGGAACAGGAGAAGACACGCTTTCCTACGAGGGCGACAACAGAGAACTCGTCATCAACCTGCTTGGCGGACAAACTGCCGAAGACAATGCCAACAACGATATAGACAATATTCAAAACTTCGAACATGTCATCGGAGGCTCGAAAGCA
>JABACB010000135.1 GCA_014237925.1 Alphaproteobacteria bacterium | reverse complement strand
GAAGGCGGCGCGGGCGACGACACGATCGACGGCGGCGAGGGCAACGACATCCTCAGAGGCGGCGCGGGCGAGGATACGCTCATCGGTGGCGACGACGAGGATACGGCAACCTACGATGCCTCCACCGACGACCTCAAAATCGACCTGTCAGGACAGATCGACAACGAAGGCAGAGAGGCAGAAGGCGACTCCTTCGTAGGCATCGAAAACATCATCGGCGGGGCAGGCAACGACGAGATCACGGGCGACGGAGAAGATAACAAGCTCACAGGCGGCGACGGCAACGACATCCTCCAAGGCGGAGGAGGAGACGACACGCTCATCGGTGGCGACGGCGAGGATACCGCAAGCTACAAAGATTCCTCCAACGATATCGAAGCCAACCTTGCCGACGAAGAAGCGACGGGAGAAGGCAGGGACACCCTCATCGGCATCGAGAACATCGACGGCGGTAGAGGCAACGACATCCTCACAGGCGACAGCGAGCAAAACACCCTCACGGGCGGCGCAGGCACAGACACCTTGAGCGGCGACGACGGCAACGACAAGATTTACGGCAACGAAGACGCAGACAAGCTCTACGGCGGCGCTGGCAACGACTTCCTCTACGGCGGCGCGGGCGACGATACCGTCCTTGAAGGCGGCGCGGGCGAAGACACGATCGAGGGCGGCGCGGGCGAGGACACGCTCGACGGCGGCGACGACAACGACTTCCTCTACGGCAACGAAGACAACGACAATCTCGACGGCGGCGATGGCAACGACGAACTCTACGGCGGCGCGGGCGACGACACGCTAGAAGGTGGCGCAGGAGACGACACGCTCGATGGCGGAGGCGAAGGTAGCAAGGGAGATACGGCGAGCTACGAAGATTCCTCCAACGCTATCGAAGCCGCCCTTGGGGCAGGGGGATCGGACGGCACAGCAACAGGAGAAGGCACAGACATCCTCAGAGGCATCGAGAACATCATCGGCGGTAGAGGCAACGACGAGCTCACAGGCAACGAGGGCGAAAACACCCTCACAGGCGGCGAAGGCACGGACACGCTCAAAGGCGGCGAAGGCAAGGATACGCTCGACGGCGGCGCGGGCGAGGATACGGCAACCTACGAAGGCTCGACCGACAACCTCAAAATCGACCTGTCAGGACAGATCGACAACGAAGGCAGAGAGGCAGAAGG
>JABACB010000134.1 GCA_014237925.1 Alphaproteobacteria bacterium | reverse complement strand
TACAATATATTTGAGTTTAACCGCTTTAACATACGTGACATTTATACTGCTACTGGTTTAAGCATCGGCGGTAGTAATGTTCTATCAATTGGGACATCACAATATGTACTACTTACAACCTCTGATAGTTCTGGCGACTCTGATGATTTTCGTGTGTTGAATTATCCGTACGGTCTTGATCCCAACCCTGTTCCATTATCTGGGGTGAATGATGGTGCAACATATACAAACTTGAATAGTCCAGGATATATTGATCTTGTTACTTTTGGCACATCTACGTATGCACTAGTGGTATCTTTTACTGATGGCTTTCAAATAATAAACGTTACAGAACCTGATTCACTATCTCCAGTTTTCGGTGTTTCTGATAATGTGGGTAATTATACGACACTAGATGGTGCATACGATGTTACAACCACAACTATAGGCTCATCAACGTATGCCTTGGTGGCATCTATAAGTGATAATGGCGTTCAGATCATAGACATTACAGACATATCCAACCCAATTGCAATATCGGCAGTTATCGATGGTCAGGACAACTTTACGGCACTAGCTGGTGCACGCGACATTGCAACCACAACCATCGACTCATCAACGTATGCCTTGGTGGCAGCTTGGGATGATAATGGCGTTCAGATCATAGACATTACAGACCCATACAATCCAATTGCAGCATCAGCTGTTTTCAATGGGACAGATGGTTATGATGAACTATATACAGCGGACGATATTGCTATCACAACCTTGAGAGGCACGACATTTGCCGTGGTGGTATCTGATAATGATCATGGTATCCAATTCATAAACATTACAGACCCATACAATCCCTTACCGTTACATTCGATTTCCAATGAAGGCGAGTATAATTCCCTCAATAAGCCACAAAATGTTGCCATTAGAATTATGGATGGAATACCATATGCCTTTGTGCTAAGTACAGGTTCTCCGATCAGGGAATTGTACGTTATAAAAATGGATTTTGCAGTCCCAATTACTTTGGAGAGTGACAATGCAAATCCAAAATATGCAAAAGCAGGTGATACTATAACCTTGAAAATTTCCACAAATAGTAATATCATATCTCATGGTGTAAGCGTAATATTGTCCAATATTCCATCTGTAACCTTGGATGGATCAAATTATACTGCCACTTTACAAGTTTCAGGACTACCAAGAGAAACAAATGCTACATTTGCAACAACGCTTACAAAT
>JABACB010000133.1:959-1226 GCA_014237925.1 Alphaproteobacteria bacterium | reverse complement strand
CCCCCCTCAACAACAATCCCCTCCCCCTCGCTCGCCTCCTTCAACGCGCCGAGCAACGCGCACATCAACCCCCCCCGCTTCTCCGCCACATTCCACGCGCGCCGCGTCATGTAGTGACGCGAAAATAATCCCCCATGACGCAATCCCAAAATCGCCTCGCGTCTCTCGCCCAAAGCGTCGAAGGCAGACTCAAGACGCTCCCAAAGCACCAAGTCTTGCCGCTCCGCAAATGCCCGCTCGCAAACCGCCGCCAGACAAGCCAAGTCA
>JABACB010000133.1:0-949 GCA_014237925.1 Alphaproteobacteria bacterium | reverse complement strand
AGTCATCCTCAACAATGCGATACGCGCCATCCTCCCAACCACAAAGCCATCCCCGACCGCTCCCCCGCAGCGCCACCAACAACAAAAAAGTCCCGCAACCCCCACGAGGAACCTCCTGCCATGTCTTGCGCAACCATCCCCAACCCCGCTTGCCCTCAACCTCGACAAACGCAAGACGCAAACCCGACGCACGATTGAATTTGCTCCGAAAACGCAAGCCATCAGACCGCTCGATCGGATACTTCGCAAAAGACGAAACAAAACTATCCCAATCCGAAATAGGCATCACTCCACACTCACTTTTTTAATCTCTCCTCCCCCAACCACAGCCCGCAACAGAATACACCACCCCCCCTCCCCCCTTCAACCCATCGCCACAAAAACCCTGCTTGGAGCTCGAGCTCGGCAACCTAGCCAATCCCCCTAACTCCTCCTGCTCCCCTACTCCTCCTTGCTCGCCCCTCCCTGTCTTGCAGTCTCTGCGCAGAGTCCGTCTGACTACAAGTCGATAGCAATCTCTGTCAGCACCCCGTCCGAAGACTGAGTGAAGACACGATAGGACAGCTCTTCGCCGTAGTAGTCGGTAAGGGTGACCTCGTTGGCAAGGTTGGTCGAGATATGCAAATCGTCTCCCAGACGGGCAAACACGAAAGAATCGGCTTCGTAACGCTCGTCCGCAAGAGAGTCGAAGACGATCATGTTGTCCTCGCCTGCTTGCTCGTGCACAAGGTCGTGCCCTTCCCTCGCCCTGAAGACATAGCGGTCTGCACCCTGTCCTCCGTCGAGCGTGTCGTCGCCCGTGCCGCCGTCGAGCGTGTCGTCGCCCACGCCGCCGTAGAGAATGTCGTTGCCGCTGTTGCCGAACAGTCTGTCGTCGCCTTTGTAGCCGTCCAAAGTGTTTTCATTGCCGTCGCCGTTCAGGAGATCGCCAAAGCTGGAGCCGAACAAG
>JABACB010000132.1 GCA_014237925.1 Alphaproteobacteria bacterium | reverse complement strand
TCGTTGTCGTTCGCATCGAAGCCGTGCGTGCCGTCGAAATCTTCTTGCCCTTCCGCTTCGTCAAGGTTGACCCTTACGCCTGCTTCGGCACTTCGATAGTCGAGGTAGTCTGTGCCTTCTCCGCCGTTGAGGGAGTCTGCGCCCGCGCCGCCCGTGAGACGGTCGTCGCCCGTTCCTCCTTCGAGGTCGTCGTTGCCCGCGCCGCCTTCGAGGCAGTCGTCGCCCGTTCCCCCTTCGAGGTCGTCGTTGCCCGTGCCGCCTTCGAGGCGATCGTCGCCCGTTCCTCCTTCTAGGTTGTCCGCGCCCTCGCCGCCTTCAAGAAGGTCGTTGCCTTCCCCTCCGTCAAGATCGTCGTCGCCCGCGCCGCCGAGAATCTCGTCGTTGCCCGCGCCGCCGTCAAGATAGTCCATGCCGTCGAGACCAAACAGGAGGTTCGCGTTTTCGTCGCCGATGAGCCAATCTTCGTGATCGGAGCCGGTGATATCCTCGACACCGCTGATAATATCGCCCACCGCTTCGTTGCCGTTGGCATCGAAGTGGAACCTATCTTCAAAGTCTTTCTGCTTCCCTTCCACGTTGAGGTCGACTTTAACCCCACGAGTTGCATGGTCATAGTGCGCACTGTCTGTACCCTCGCCGCCGTCGAGGATGTCTTCGCCCGTGCCGCCTTCGAGATGGTCGTTGCCCGTGCCGCCTTCGATATGGTCGTTGCCCGCGCCGCCGTGGATCTCGTCATGCCCCTCGCCGCCGTCAAGGTTGTCCCCGCCTTCTCCACCTACAAGAATGTCGTTGCCCGCGCCACCGTCAAGGTCGTCGTTGCCCTCGCCGCCAGAAAGGTAGTCATCGCCCGCACCGCCGTTAAGGTCGTCGTCTCCCCCGCCACCCACAAGTTTGTCGTCGCCCGCACCGCCGTCTAGGATGTCTTTACCCTCACCTCCCTCAAGACTGTCGTCGTCCGCAGTGCCTACAAGGTTGAGATTACTGCTTCCTCCGTTACTGCCGCTACTGCCCGCGTCGACGCTACTACCACCGCCCGCGCCGCCGCCGCAACCCTCCAAAAACACGCCTAGTGCTGTCGCAGAAAGCAAGGCACTCAACGCACGCCTTCGCTTGTCGCGCCCAAAGTCCCCTCGCACGCTATCTTGCGTGCTGTCAGAATACGATGCCATGCCTCATCTCTCCTTATTACTCATTAGGGAAGACTCATCATCGTCCCTTTTGCCCCTT
>JABACB010000131.1 GCA_014237925.1 Alphaproteobacteria bacterium | reverse complement strand
AGGGTTTACGCCGAGGGCGATACATTCGACGGTATCAACAATGTGGTCGGGTCAAGGCACGACGACATTATCACAGGAAACGGCAATAACAACATCTTGCGCGGCAGTACGGGCGTAGACAGGCTCAGTGGCGGCGCGGGCGACGACATCCTCAACGGCGGCTATCACGCAGATACCCTCGACGGTGGCGAAGGGGAAGACACCGCCAGCTACAAAGAAAGCGTGCTGGGGGTCAGAGTGGAACTGGCTCGTACAGCAGGGCAACGGGACTTTGATACAACGCGTGGGGGTTTCAAAGCCAACCAAAACGAAGCCGTGGGCGACACCCTCATCAGCATCGAAAACATCGAGGGTTCGAACTACAACGACTGGCTTGCGGGCGATGGCAACGACAACGAACTTCACGGTGGAAAAGGCGACGACACCCTCCAAGGCGGCGAGGGCGAAGACCTCATTGACGGCGGTGAGGGTACAGACACGGCTTCCTATGTGGACGCTGGCAAGGGGGTCAGGATCGACCTGACCTTGACAGGAGGCGTGCAACTTGATTTTGACGGAACGGACAACCTTGTCATCAACAACAATGAAGCCGTAGGCGACAGGCTCATCGGCATCGAAAACATCAAGGGTTCTCGGCACCAAGACTGGCTGACCGGCGATCACGGGAACAACGTTATTTTTGGCAACTCAGGCAACGACTTCCTCTACGGCGGCGGGGGCGACGACGTTATTTTTGGCAACGGGGGCGACGACTTCCTTGAGGGCAACGGGGGCGACGACACACTCTACGGCGGTTGGGGGAAAGACAACCTTGACGGTGGCGAGGGGACAGACACGGTTTCCTATCGCTATTCTGACCGAGCGGTCTTTGTGCAGCTTTCGTTGCAAGGACAACGGCAACAAGATTTTAGTAGTCCCAACGAAAACAAAGCCGTAGGCGATATTCTCATCAGTATCGAAAACCTTGAGGGATCAGAGCACAACGACGGGCTCACGGGCGATGACAACAGCAACACCCTTACGGGAAGAGAAGGCAACGACCGTCTTGAAGGCGGCGCGGGCGACGACACCCTCTACGGCGGAGAGGACGACGACTCGCTCATCGGCGGCGCGGGCGAAGACATCCTTGACGGGGGCGATGGAGAAGACAGGGCTTCCTATGAAAGCTCCGACATAGGGGTCAGGGTGAGCCTATTGTTGCAAGGACAAGCGCAACAAGACTTCGAGGCGAACGACTTTGGCTTTGCAGAAAATC
>JABACB010000130.1 GCA_014237925.1 Alphaproteobacteria bacterium | reverse complement strand
ACAGGGATGCACAAATTTCATCTAGTAATACCGATATAGCTCGTATTGAGAAATCTTCCAAGCTTATGCACAAAGATACTGGGATGGTTTCAATAATTAACGGTGTAGGTTTCAAACAAATAACCACACATAAAGCTGGGTTAGTTGTAATAACTGCTAGTGTGCAGGGATTTGGTTCGGCTCAAACTTCTTTTGTCGTCGGTCCTGCTAGAATGGATGAGGTAGCAGAATTACTAGCCAACTCAATTAGTGGTTCTTCTTCAAATATGGCCATGATTTGGGCGTATCCTAATGTAAGCACAGGTAAATTCATGGGGATTACTTCATTATATGCGATAGAATATTCAAACGTTGATGATACATTGAAAAATTTTACGGATTTAACTTCAGAAGTACAACCCAAACAAAATATTATAGAAAAAATTATTCCTATAAAATTAGAAGGACAAACAGTTCTGTTCTCATCTTCAGGTTTAATTCATCCGAATTCAATATTTTTAGATGGTGGTATAGGCGATGAACGTATGTTACATGCGGTTAAATTTGACATTATCGCGGAAAATTCTGGAATATATAAAATATTTGCATCTGGTCCAGATCTTGAACGTACGTATGCTAGTATAATATCTACTGAACCATATGAAGAAACCTACAAGCTTGTGATAATTCCTTTTCCAGCATTTATCGATGTAGAACAACCTCTAGCAATGATCTGTGTTGTTGATTCAGATGGAGCAATATTGGATACAAGTAAAACATTAGGGGCTAATGTTGCGGTCAATATATCCTTTGAAAATGTATCAAAAAAATTATTTTTTGATACAGAAAGTTGTGGGGTATTTCATAATAAAATAAATCAATCCGTACGAATATTAGCTTCTATGAAAAATATGGAGCCCGTATATGCTGACATACATCCGGCACAAACTGCCGTATCAACGAAGTTTGATGTTCCAGAAAGAGTTCACGAAGCAGAAGAATTTCCATATGTTATGCATAAAATAGATTCATTTGGAATTCCGTTTGCACGAATAGAACCAGATTCAGTAACAGGTAGTATACAACTAGACAATCAGAGATTACTTACGCATGGTTTAGGTTTTATAGATATGGTTGCATTTACTCCATCTAATGCGGTCAAATTTGGCACAGAAGTATTTGCAAATCAAATGTATTTCGAAATTTTGCCTTCATCAGCATCCGTAAGAATAAATCAGAATGTATCTGTGATAGTTAGATCAGATGTAAATGCCATTAATGT
>JABACB010000012.1:32790-36387 GCA_014237925.1 Alphaproteobacteria bacterium | reverse complement strand
TCAACCACGATGATGTCGATACCCGAAATGGAAGCAATGATGTCGACGATGATGTCGTTTCATCTTACAAATCTTGTCAACCTTCTTGTCGCCGCTGCGCTCGCCTTCCTCGTCGGAGGAATTTGGTATGGTCCCTTGTTTGGCAAGGCTTGGTGGGCAGAGCAATCTCACAGAAAGAGCAGCAAGTTCAAGGGCTCTTCTTCGGGCATGATCGTTCAAGCCCTGCATTTGATCGTGGTTGGCGTTGTTGTCTTTACGCTTGCGCATTATACGACGGCGTGGTGTGCTTTTGTGATGCTGGGGGTGATGACGAGCTTGGGCATGATTTCGGGAGGCATTTTCCTCGGACAGAGTCGCAATCTTGTGCTGCTCAACATCGGACAGCATCTGCTCACGCTTGCCATCTTCGCTGTTGCATCGACGCTCTAGTCCGCTCTAGTCTAATCTAAGTGCGAAGAAGAGGAAGGGGGCGTGTTGTGGTGTCCGTTCAAGAATTGGGGCTGTAGCTCAGCTGGGAGAGCGCCTGAATCGCATTCAGGAGGTCGTCGGTTCGATCCCGTCCAGCTCCATGCCCTTTGCGCCGTCCTCTCCGTCTCTTGAGAAGTGCGAATCTCTTGTTTCTTGTTTCTTATCTTGTTGTCTCGCATCTTGTTGTTTCTCATCTTGTTTTCTCATGAAGCGTCTCTTCGTGCTGTGTTGCGCCTTGTTGTGCCTCTCGTACCCTTTCCACGAGGCTCGTTCTTTGAGCCGCGCACAAGAGCAGTTCGAAAAGTACGGCGATACTGCCCAATATCTTATCCCCGCGATGGTTTTTTCCTTCGTCTTGCTGGCGGATCGTGAAGCGGCTGTTCCGTTTTTGAAAAGCTACGGGTTTGCTCTCGCAACGACCTACGCGGGCAAGTATGCCCTCGACGACATTGCGAGCGGAGCGTCGACTTTGGGCGAAAGACCCGGCGGAGGGCGGCTCAATTTCCCTTCAGGACATACGACGAGCGTTTTTGCAGGAGCAGGCTTTGTTGCCTATCGTTACGGCTGGCTTGAAGCGATCCCTTTGTTGCTGGCAGCCTCCTTGGCGGGCTACTCGCGCGTTGCGGCGGAGAGGCACACGGCAAGCGGTGTCTTGGCGGGAGCGGCGGTAGGTTTGGTCAACGCCGCTCTTTTCACGACCCACAACAAAGAACACGATCCTTTTCGCCCGGAGGTGTTCTTCTTCGTCAACGCAGCGCCTGAAGACGAGCGTGTTGTCCTCACATTGACTTGGCGCTTTTGATGCGTCGGTCGACAGCGACTTCTTGGGCTACCTTCTTGCGCTCGCTGCTTTTTTCCTGTACGCTGGAGCATGGCTGTGCGAAAGACGCTCTCTGCTGTAGCCCCGCTGCCCTCGGCTGTCGAGGACGGCTGCGACAAAGACGCGAGAGACGGCGAGGTTGGCACCAAGGGCGAAACTGACAGAGTTCTCGCTCCTTCCGAAGCTTTAACTTTCGACGACGTTCTGTTGGAACCTGCCTATTCGGAGGTTCTGCCGAAGGATGTCGATCTTTCAACGCGTTTCACGCGCCGTGTGAACTTGCGGATCCCGCTCGTCTCGGCGGCGATGGACACAGTGACAGAAAGCAGGCTTGCCATCGCGATGGCGCAGTTGGGCGGAGTCGGGGTGATCCACAAGAGCCTCTCGCCTGAAGAGCAGGCGCGCGAAGTGCATAAGGTCAAGCGCTTTCAGTCTGCGATCGTAGACGATCCGATCACCATCCAGCCCGACGAGAAGGCGACGAAGGCGGTCGGGCTGATGAGAGATCGTCGCATTTCGGGCATTCCGGTCGTCGAGCGAGGCAGCCACAAGCTTTTGGGAATCGTCACGAACAGAGATGTTCGTTTTGTCGATGATCTGGAGCAGCCCGTTTGCAACATGATGACGCACAAGAAGCTGGTGACGGTTTCTGCAAATTGTTCGACCGAGCAAGCGCGGCAGTTGTTGCATAAGCATCGCTTGGAACGTCTTCTCGTGACCGATTCGAAGGGCTGTTGTATCGGGTTGATTACGGTGAAGGATATCGAGGCGGCGGCGATGCGTCCTTTGGCGAGCAAGGACAAAGCAGATCGGTTGCGCGTGGCGGCGGCGGTGGGAGCTTCGGAAGACGATATGGAGCGCGCGCGCTTGTTGTGCGAAGCGGGGGTAGATATTCTTGTTGTGGATACGGCGCACGGGCATAGTGCGGGCGTTTTGTCGCAGGTGCGGCGGTTGCGCGCGCATTTTGACGGAATCGACATCGTGGGAGGAAACATTGCAACGGCTGCGGGGGCTCGTGCGCTGATCGCGGCGGGGGTAGACGGGGTCAAGGTTGGAATAGGACCGGGTTCTATTTGCACGACGCGGATCGTTGCAGGGGTTGGCGTTCCGCAGTTGTCGGCGATTTGGGAGGTGGCGGGTGTTTGTGAGGATGCGGGAGTGCCTGTGATTGCCGACGGGGGAGTTCGCTTCGGGGGAGATTTGGCGAAGGCGATCGGTGCGGGAGCGAATTGTGTGATGGTTGGCTCTTTGTTGGCGGGGACGGACGAGTCTCCGGGCGAGGTATTTTTTGCGCAGGGTCGTGCGTACAAGCGGTATCGGGGGATGGGTTCTGAGGGAGCGATGGCGCATGGATCGGCGGACAGGTACTTTCAGGAGGAAGTGAGACAGAGTCAGAAGTTTGTTGCAGAGGGTATCGAGGGGAGGGTTCCGTATCGGGGTGCTTTGGAGTATGCAATCGAGCAGTTGTCGGGAGGGTTGCGTGCGGCGATGGGGTATACGGGAAATCGAACGATTGGGGCGATGCGTGAGGGGTGTTCTTTTCGGAGAATCACGGGGGCAGGCATGGAGGAGAGTTATCCTCACGATGTGATGCCGGCAACGGAAAGTAGCGTGAAGGGATAGAGGGATAGAGGGGTAGAGGGGGAAAGGGCAGGAAAGGGTGGATAGGAGATAGGGGTAGAATAGGTAGGGGTAGAGTGTGGGGATGCGAAAGAACGATCTTTGACCGCTCTTGTGCGTATTTGCTTGGCAAGCCCCTGACTTCGGGACAGGGCAAGGATATTCCGTTTGTTTGGGGGGTGTTTTGCTTTGGGAGTTTGGGAAGAAGGGGAGAAGGGGAGAAGGGGAGAAGGGGAGAAGGGGATAAGGGGAGATTGGCAGCTGGAGGCAGCGAGAAGGTTACCCAATGGTGTGGTGAGTTTGACACGCAGCGGGTGATCGATCGACTGCGGAAGGGAGGGAGGCTATGCGCTTCGCGCGATGCGCTCGTGCGTCTTGCGTTCATCGAGACAAAAAGTATGCCTATTGCGCGAGCGCGTGCCATCCAAACAGCACAAGCGCGGGCGCAATAGACCGCCCAAAAACCCTACAGAAAGTTTCCCAAAGCCACCAATATCCCCAGGAAGCCAAACCCCGCCAACATCACCAATCGCAAAGAAGCCATCTGCCCCTCCAAAGCCCGTATATCCCCCCGTAACGAAGATTCGACACGCTCAATCTCCCCCCGTAACGAGGACTCGACGCGCTCAATCTTAGACTCAACGCGCTCGAGATCCGATGCCATCGCAACGCCTCGCATAATCTCTGTC
>JABACB010000012.1:0-32780 GCA_014237925.1 Alphaproteobacteria bacterium | reverse complement strand
CAGCACGCAAGACATCGCAAAGCGCACGAGCTTGCCCTTCGTCCCAGCCTCCCTCCCGCAGCCGATCGATCACTCGTTGCGTGTCAAAACTTACCACGCCGTTCGACACTCTTTTCGCTTCCTCCAGCATGACAATCCTCTCTTTCTCCAAAACTCAACACAAACTCCCAAGGGGTAACCATACCCCCACCGCGTCCTGAAATCAAGTCTGCAGACATCCCCCCCGCACGACAAGCGCGACACGCGCGACACGCCTTCTTGTCCGTAAAAAGCACGTTCCCTACAAGCGAGAAGAATTTGCTACACTCTCGCCCATGTCCCAGCCCTCTCCCCAACCCTCTCCCCAGCCCTCTCCCCAGCCCTCTCCCCAGCTCTCTCCCCAGCTCTCTACTCTTGAAGCTCTCCGCGCTCGCACGCGCCAAACACCGCTTGAGGAGACCTGCGCGCAAAACCTTCTGCAACAACTGGAACACACAGCATTCACCAGAAAATCTGTCTCCCGTGAAGCCAGAGCCCTCGCTGTAAAAATCCGCGACGCTCCTGCGGGTGTCATGCAACAATTTCTCAACGAATACGACTTCTCGTCACGCGAAGGGACGGCTCTCATGTGCCTCGCCGAAGCCTATCTCAGAACTCCGGACACTCCTTCGCTAGACGATCTCGTCAAGGACAAAGTCACCGGCAAAGCATGGCGCAAAAACACAGCCCACCATACATCCCTCCTCCTGAGTGCGTCCCACTGGAGCCTCATGTTCACAGGACACATTCTTAAAGACCTCCAAAACACCACAGGCATCGTCACGACGATGCAAAAACTTGTCCAAAGACTCGGCGAGCCCGTCGTGCGCGTCGCCATCGCTAAGGCCATGAAGCTCATGGGAGGACAATTCGTCCTCGGTGAGACCATAACGAAAGCCATCCAACGCGCGCAAAACATGCGAGCCCAAGGATATCGCTTCTCCTACGATATGCTCGGCGAAGCTGCGCGATGCGAAGAAGACGCGCAACTTTATCTCCAAGCCTACCACCACGCGATCGAATGCCTGAGTTCCCATGCCTCCCAAACAACCTCTCCTCACGACAACTGCGGGATCTCCGTCAAGCTCACCGCCATCCACCCGCGCTACGAGCTCGGCAAGAAAGCCCGCGTCGACAGCGAACTCGTGGCGCGACTGACCTCGCTCGTCAACGCTGCGCACAAGGCCAACATACCTCTCACATTGGATGCCGAAGAAGCCGATCGCTCCGACCTCCTGCTCTCCGTCCTCGGGTCTGTCCTCTGCAAGCTTGACTCGATCGAACAAAAGAGATCGCCTAAAAAATGGGACGGGTTCGGAATCGTCGTGCAAGCCTATCGAACCAATGCCTACGCGACGCTCGATTTCCTCTTTGAACTCGCGAAACAATCGCAGCGAAGAATCGCCGTTCGACTCGTCAAGGGCGCTTACTGGGACGCAGAGATCAAACACGCACAAACGCTCGGCGTAGAACGTTATCCTGTCTTCACACGCAAATGCTCGACCGATCTCTCCTACCTCGCCTGCGCACGCAAGCTCGTGTCCATGCGGCAACACATCTTCCCGCAGTTCGGAACCCACAACGCCCACACCGCAACCGCCATCCTCGCCTTCGCTCAAGAAGAAAAAAGCGAGCGTCGCTTCGAGCTGCAACGCATCCACGGCATGGGCGAGGTGCTGCACGAAAACCTGCGCACGACGATACGCCGACACAACAAGAACAACACTCTGCCTGAGATCACGACGCGCATCTACGCGCCCGTAGGCATCCACCAAGATCTTCTCGCCTACCTCGTTCGACGCATGCTGGAAAACGGAGCGAACAGCTCTTTTGTCCACCAAGTTCTCGACCGCCGCATTCCCGTAAGCGCCCTTGTCGAAGAGCCTGTTGCCCTCGTCTTGAAACACCGCAAAGCCCAAGTCCTTCCGCATCCGAAGATCGTTCTGCCCCCCGCCATGTTTGCACCACGCAAGAACGCACGCGGCTGGAATCTCAACGACATCGCCACACGACAAGTGTTTCTGCAAGAAACATCTGCCTGTTTGGACAAAATCTACGAGGCACGCTCGCACTTGGGCATGGCGCACTCGTCCGCAAACACGACGAAGCCACGCCCTCCGCGTCTCTGCAAGTCGCCCGCCGACGGACACATCTTAGGCAATGTGAGCGAAGCCTCCGAAGAAGAGATCGTGTGCGCTTGTCAAACCTTGCGCAAGACCCACAAGGCTTGGGCGGAAACAAGCCCTGTCGAGCGCGCGAATATCTTGGAGACCTTCGCCGCCTTGCTGGAAGAAAACGCGTACGAGATGATCGCCCTGCTGTCGCGCGAAGCGGGCAAGACGCTGTGGGACGGCATCGCAGAGGTGCGCGAAGCGGTCGACTTTGCACGCTTCTACGCAAGCGAGGCACGCACCAAGCTCATGGCACGCAAACGTCGTGCACGAGGGCTTGTCGTGTGTATCGCGCCGTGGAATTTTCCGCTCGCCATCTTCTGCGGACAGATCACCGCCGCGCTTGCCTGCGGCAACTCTGTTCTCGCCAAACCCGCCGAGCAAACTCCCCTGATCGCCGATTTCGCCGTCAAGCTGCTCTATCGTGCGGGCTTGCCGCGCAGCGCTCTCGCCTGCCTCTTCGGCACGGGAGAACGCGTAGGAAGGGGTGCCATCGCATCCGCCAAGCCCGAAGCGGTCTGCTTCACCGGTTCGCCGGAAACGGCGCGTCGTATCGATCGCCAGCTCGCCGCTCTCGGCAACGCCGTTCTCATCGCCGAGACCGGCGGCATCAACGCCATGGTCGTCGATTCGACGGCGCTTGCAGAACAGGTCGTGCGCGATGTTCTCGTCTCCGCCTTTCAAAGCTCGGGACAACGTTGCTCCGCCTTGAGGCTTCTCTTCGTACAAAAAGATATCGAAAAAAGACTGCTCCCCATGCTCGTCGGGGCAACGCGCGAACTCGAACTCCGTCTGCCGTGGCACATCGAAAGCGACATGGGACCGCTCATCGACGGTGCCGCGCAAAGCAATGTACAGCGGTGGTGTCGAGCTATGGCGCACGACAAGCGCACGAGCGTGCTGTATCGAGGGGCTCTGCCCAAGGAGCTGCGCAAGACTGGCGGCACGGCGCGGCAAGGCTTTTGGATGCCGCCGCACATCTTTCGCATCGAAGACACGCAGATGCTTTCGCGCGAAGTCTTCGGTCCTGTTTTGCATGTGCAGACCTACGAGAACAGGGAGCGCGCGCGTCTTCTGCCGCGCATCAACGCGATGGGCTACGGCTTGACCTTCGGCATCCATTCGCGCATCGACAGCCGTATCGCCAAGGCTGTTGCCGAGGCGCGTTGCGGCAATATCTATGTGAACCGCAACCAGATCGGCGCGGTCGTGGGCTGTCAGCCCTTCGGCGGCGAGGAGATGTCGGGAACAGGTCCGAAAGCAGGGGGAGGCGATCTCTTGCTTCGACTCTCGCGCGCCAAACAACACTCGCCCTCCTTCGCCACTTCCTTCGCCACTTCCTTCGCCAACGCCAGCCGTGATTTACCCGTCAATCTTCCTTGGCGCCCCCCCTTGCGCGAAAGGCTGACGGAATGGCGCAGCTTGCTCGCCCCTGCAATCGGTGTCTTCGATACCACCCCCGAAAGCGCTGCGTCCTCTTTTTCTCGACATGTTTCTCAAGATGTTTCTCAATCTTCTTGGACAGCAGTGCCTGAAAGGCTTGCTCGGCTGGAAAGGACGATACGCGCATGGAAGCCTGCCAGCGCGCGTTCCTGCGCACGAGGCTTGCTCGCACGAGCGCACGAAGCTTACGCCAACGACGGCATCCTGCCCGGCACGACGGGCGAACGCAACAGGCTTTACACGACAGAAAAAGGCGTCGTCGCTTGTTGCGGCGAGAAGAACTTCCTATCGCTACAAGTTCTCGTTGCCTTCGCTTTCGGCAATCGCGTCGTCTGCGCGCCAAGGGAAATAGAAGATGTTTCCTCCCCGCACGAAGAGGCTCGACTGCATGAGCTTGGTGCGCTTGCGCCGCAGGGTCACTTTCGGCGACTTTCTCTGCAGGACTTCTTCGACGAGGGATTGCGTCTCTGCCATGTCGCCCTGTTCGACGGCGAGAACGAAGTCGAGCGGCGGAAGTTGCGCGTGCGTCTTGCGGCGCTTCCAGACCGCCGACGGCTTCTGTTAAGCCTCGACGACGAGGTTTGCCTGCTGGCAGCGCAGCGCGTCGTCAGCGAGGACACGACGGCTTCGGGGGGAAACGCTTCGCTGCTACTATCAGCCAGCAAGGGCTAGCGAGGCGCAAGACGGGGGAAGGGAAGGGCAGCAGCACAATTTCTCTTGACAAAAGAGCAACGAGGATAGAGAATTAGAGGCAATCTGCTTTAAATGAGCGACCTTTTCGTTGCTTGGCGAAGAACTTGCTTGGGTGAATTTTGTGGCAACGGCAATCGGCAACAACAAAGGAGACAGCCATGATGACCGAAGAAGACTTGATTCGTCGGGTGATTCTTGATCTCGAAACACAGAAGCTCTATCTGGATGCAGGGCGCAGTTCTTTCGAGGGGATCACGCTGTATCCTCCTGAAACTGAGACTTTTATGCCTGTCGTGCGCACGCCCAAGGAGAGACAGGCACTTGCGAGGAAGAGTATCGCGCGTGACTGGCTTGCGGTCGGCAACGGCTTGAGAAGAGCCATGGGCATGGAAGAAGTCGATCCGAAAGTGCTGGAGCAAGAGTAGACTTGTGGCGGAGAGGAAAGCAGGACGCAAGAGAGTCAAAAGAGCGATTGCCCAACCCGATTCTGTAGAAGAACACGAGGGCAAGCCCATGCCTGCTTCTGCAAGGGTGGGTGTCGTTAGAGTCGAGCAGCACAGCGTTGAACAGCACTACGAAGATCCTTTGCCTCCTGCTAAAGAGCTTGCGAAGTACAAAGAGATACAAAAAGATTTGCCTGAGCGCATGATGCGCATCGTAGAAAAGGAGCATGATCAAATTAGTGAAGAGAGAAATTCTGTGCATGATTACTATCAAAAACAGGGTATCGCCGAAAGCCGCCGCAAAGACAAGGCGCAGGTGTTTGCCTTCGTTTCGATTTTGGTGATCGTGGTAGCCGCAACGCTTGCAACAATTTACACCGACAAGGTATGGGTGCCTGCTCTTTTTGGGTTCATGGCACTGCCTTTTCTCATCGGTGGTTACTTCGGGCGGCTGACCGATATCTTCACGAAGGACAAAGACAAGAAGAAGTAAGCCTGCCAAAAACCTTGCCAATCCTTGCGCCGCCATGAGCGCACAACATCATCCCCATCCCCTGCCTGAAAACTATCGCCAAGCCGCTGCTGCTGCGAAGGCTTGGCCCTTCGCCGAGGCGCGTAAGCTCAGCCTCCGCCTCAAGCGCGAGCAGACACAGCAGAGTAGCGCTCTGAAGCGGATCGTTCGATTCCAGACGGGCTACGGTCCCTCAGGACTCCCCCACATCGGCACCTTCGGCGAAGTGTTGCGTACAAGCATGGTGCGAAATGCCTTCTCTATCCTTGAGCCTGACCTTGAGAGCGAACTCGTCTGCTTCTCCGACGATATGGACGGGCTCAGGAAAATTCCCGAAACTATTTCCAACCCCGAAAGCCTGCGCCCCCATCTCGGCAAGCCCCTGTCGGCTGTTCCCGATCCCTTCGGTTGTTGCTCGTCCTATGCGCAGCACAACAACAAGGCGTTGAAAAAATTTCTCGACGACTTCGGCTTCACCTACACCTTCCAAAGCGCGACCGAGGGCTATCGAAGCGGCAAGTTCGACCGAGGGCTGCAGCGCATGCTGGAGTGCTACCAGCCCGTGCTTGCGCTCATGCAAGCTTCGCTCGGAGAGGAGCGCAAGCAAAGCTACAGCCCCTTCCTGCCCTTGTGTCCCGAGAGCGGCGTGGTGTTGCAAGTGCCTGTAGAGGAGGTCGATGCGACGAAAGGCACGATCCTCTATCGCCACCTTGACGGCTCGCTACGCGAGACCTCCGTCTTCGGCGGCAAGTGCAAGCTGCAATGGAAGCCCGACTGGGCAATGCGGTGGTTCGTTCTCGACATCGACTACGAGATGTACGGCAAAGACCTGATTCCCTCCGCCGAGATGTCGCAGCAGATTCTGCGCCTGATGAGCAAGAACACTCCTCCTGCGGGCTTTGCCTACGAGCTCTTCCTAGACGAGAAGGGCGAAAAGATCTCCAAGTCGCGCGGCAACGGCTTGACCATCGAGCAATGGCTGACTTACGCGAGCGCCGATTCGCTGGCTTATTACATGTACAAGAAACCGAAGACGGCGAAACGACTCTTCTTCGATTGCATTCCGCGCTGTCTCGACGAATACTTGGGCGACAGAAGACGGTTCGACAAAGCGAGCGAGGCACAAGAAAAGGTGGAGAATCCCGTGTTCCATATCGAGCGTCAGGTTTTGTCGACGGTGCCTGAGAGCGCGAGTTTTTCTCTTTTGCAAAACCTTGTCTCTGCGGTCGGCTTGCAAAGCCGTGCGCTCGAACAGGACAAGATCCACACGGCGTGGATGCCCTTGTTGCAACGCGAGCTGGAGGCAGGGGGAGACGACTTGTCTGCGTCGGCGCGCGACACGATACAGCGTCTTTGGGATTACGCGCTCGCCTACGACCGCGACTTTGTGCGCCCCTCGTGCGCGCCCCGCGCGCCCGCTCCGAGCGAGAAGGTCGCCATCGACAAGCTTATCGCCAATCTGCAAGAGCTTCCCGCCGACGCAGCGTTGGAAGAGATTCAGAAGGTTGTCTATGCGGTCGGCTGCGAGGAAGGCTACGAGGACAAGCTGCGCGCGTGGTTTGAAATGCTCTACGAGGTTCTGCTCGGACAAAGTACAGGTCCGCGCTTTGCAAGCTTTCTGAAAATCTACGGGTTGGAGGCGGGAATTGCCATGCTGCAAAAAGCCGCTCGGTCATGACAGCGGACAGCACCATCGAGAACAACGACGCAGTGCAAAACGAGCATGCCGAGCATGCCGAGCATGCCGAGCATGCCGGGCATGCCGAGTTGAGCGATCTTCCCTGTTGGCGGCTGGACGCTCTCTACAAGGGCATCGAGGATCCGCAGCTAGAGAAGGATTTGCAGCTTGTCAGGGAGGGGGCGTTGCAGTTTTCACGAGCGTACAAAGGACGGCTCTCGACCCTTTCGTCCGTAGCCTTGGGGGGTGCCGTGTGCGAGTACGAGCGTTTGCAGGAGCGTGTCGCGCGCTTGGGCGTCTTCGCCTTTCTGAAGCATGCGGAGAATTTGAGCGAGGGGACGGTCGCGCGCTTTCGTCAAGGGCTGCAAGAGCAGCTGACCGACATTGAGCAGTCGGTTCTTTTCTTCTCGCTGGAGCTGAACGGCTTGGACGACGACGCGCTGAGGGAATCTTGCACGCACGATCCGAGCTTGGCGCGCTACGCCTCGTGGCTTCAAGCCTTGCGTCGTTTCAAGCCGTATCAGCTTTCGGAAGACATGGAGGCGTTGCTTGCAGAGAAGTCGCTGACGGCGCGCCTTGCCTGGATTACGCTCTACGACGAGAGCGAAGCTTTGATGCGCTTTCGCATCGGGAAGGAAGATGTCATCTTGTCGGAAGTGCTGCACAAGCTTTCGGACGAACAGGCGAGCGTTCGCCGCGATGCCGCGCATGCCTTGGGGAAAGGACTGGCTTCCCACCTTCCCCTTCTGACGACGATCACGAACACGCTTGCCCAAGACAAGGCATTGGAGGACAAGCGGCGCGGCTTCCGCGATCCGATCGAAGCGCGCAACTTGGACAACCGCATCGAGGGCGAAGTCGTGACGGCTTTGGTGGAAAGCGTGCGCGCCTTCTATCCGCGTCTGTCGCATCGCTACTATCGCCTGAAGGCGCGGTGGATGGGGCGCGAGAAGCTCGATTACTGGGATAGGCTTGCCCCTGTGCCGAACGCCGAGACGCGCGTCATCCCGTGGGGTGAGGCGCGCGAGACGGTGCTGGCTGCCTACGGGGGCTTCTCGTCCGAGATGGGCGTATTGGCACGACGATTCTTCGACAACCCTTGGATCGACGCAGCACCGAGGGCGGGCAAAATGTCGGGCGCGTTCTCGTGTCCGTGCGTTCCCGATACCCACCCTGTTATCCTTATGAGCTATCGCGGCAGGACGCGCGATGTCATGACACTCGCGCACGAAATGGGACACGCCATCCACCAAACGCTTGCCGCCAAGCAAGGCTTCCTGCTCTCGCAGACGCCGCTGACGCTCGCCGAGACGGCGTCGGTCTTCGGCGAAAAGCTGACCTTCGACCTGATGCTGGAGCGGGCGCACGGGCTTGGAGAGAAACGTGCTTTGCTCGCGGGCAAGATCGAAGACATGCTCAACACCGTCGTGCGTCAGATAGCCTTCCTCGACTTTGAACAAAAGCTGCATGCGCGGCGCAGGGAAGCGCCGCTATCCAGCGACGAGATCGGCGACCTGTGGATGCAGACGGCGCGTGAAAGCCTGGGCGATGTGTTTCGATTCGACGAGCATTATCGTTGCTACTGGGGCTATGTGTCGCATTTCATCCATGCTCCCTTCTATGTCTATGCTTACGCCTTCGGCGACGGGTTGGTGAATGTGCTTTACGCGCTCTACCGCAACGGCAAGGCGGATTTCGAGAAGTGCTACGAGAAGTTGCTTTCCGCAGGGGGCAGTTGTGATTACAAGGAGTTGCTTGCTACTTTCGGTCTCGACCCTGCGGCGCAGGATTTTTGGCAGCGCGGGCTTCTTGAAATCGAGGGCATGATCGAACAGCTGGAAGGTTTGCTGGACATGAAAAGCGACGCTAGAAAATCTGTGTGAAAGAAGCAGCACAAAGAGGCGTCGTTAAAAGAGGCGTTGCATTGTCATTGTCATTGTATCGGCAAGGATTGGCAAAACTTGCGCGAACGGGCTACAATCGCCTCGCTACCAACTTCGCTGCAAACTATGGGGCCGTAGCTCAGCTGGCAGAGCGCTACGATGGCATTGTAGAGGTCAGGGGTTCGACTCCCCTCGGCTCCACATTTGTCTCCACGCTTGTTTTCACATTTGTCTCACAAGCTAAGTTTTCCTGTGCGCACGGCGTCGAGCGCAGACGGCAACCCTGCGCGCCATGCGTAGGCGACAAGGAAAATTCGGATCGCGCTCGTCAAGGGCAGATTGGGAGCGCGCTCGGCGATCTGCGTGCAAACCTTGTGCGCCGAAAGGTTTTCGCGCTCGGTGACATGGGTGAGAATATCCCAAAAGATAGGCTCTAAGCGCACGGAGGTGCGATGTCTGTCGATACGAATGTTGCGGCTCAACAGCGTCGAGCGCCGCTCTGCCTGCGCAGGGCGACGGGAGCCTTGCCGAGGGCGGGGCTTGTCCGTCGATGCCTTGTGTCCTGTCATGCTTGCCTCCGTTTTGAGTGCCTCCCCCCGCGCTTGCTACGCTTGTTCTTGCTCCTTGCTCCTTAGTTCTTAGTTCTTGAGTTTTTGCTCTTTGTTCTTGCTCCTTGCCAGGCAAGGGCAGTTCTGTTAGAATGTCCTCCAGGTTGCATACTAGAACATTCACGGACGAATCCCAAGCGGACTCTGCTCTTTTGTTTTGTACGGGAGGATTAGAAAGGAGGCGATGACGCAAAGAATTCTGATCGTCGACGACGACGACCTGTTGTGCCAATCTCTTGCAGACCAGCTGTGCGAGGCGGGCGACTATCGCGTCGATGTCGCGCACAGCGCCGAAGACGGGCTGCGCACGCTCGCCGCCAAGCCTGTCGATGCAGTCCTGTTGGATGTCGGACTGCCCGACATGGACGGCAGACAGGCGTGCCAGCAGATTCGCAAGCAAGGCTTCCACATGCCCGTCCTGATGCTGACCGCCCACGACGCGGAGCAGGATATCGTCGGCGGCTTCGATTCGGGGGCGACCGACTACATCACGAAACCTTTCCGTTTCCGCGAGCTTCTCGTGCGTCTGAAAGCCCATCTGAAAATTCACGAAAAGCACGAGGACACCGAATACCGAATCGGACGCTTTCGCTTCCAGCCGAACGCGCGATGCCTGCTGGATACGAACGACCCGAAGGACAAGACGCCGCTGACGGACAAGGAAGCCTCAATTCTGAAGCTGCTGTACCGCTCGCACAACAAGCCCGTCTCGCGTGCGGTCATGCTGAAAGAGGTTTGGGGCTACGGCAAGGGGATCTCGACGCACACGCTGGAAACCCACATTTACCGTCTGCGTAAAAAGCTGGAGCCGAACATCGACGAACCCTCGGTGCTGCTTACCGAACTCGGCGGCTATCGCCTGAACTTGGAGGCACGCGCCGAGAGGGACGAAACTTCTTGAGACCTTTGCTCGCCGACCTTTGGTCCCTCGTCGTGCCGACGGCACTCGCGCTGTGCGCGGCGTTGGTGCTGCTCTCCCTGCTGGCAGGAAGCTTCGCCCGCAGGCGTGCGCGAACGCCCGTAGCAGATTCGCCCGTAGCAGATTCCTTTGCAGCAGGGAAACCTGTCTCGACTTTCGACTTTTTCGGCTTTCCTTTCACGCTGCCCGCGTTGCCGCTTGCCCCCGTGCTGTTGTTGCTCGCGCTGTGGCTCTCGCCCCAGACGATAGCGACGACCGCAACTCTGCTCGTGCGACAATCGCCCGAAGCCTTGCGCGTGCTCTTCCTCTTCGCTCCCCTCGCCCTTTTCTTCCTGTGGTGCGAAAGCAGCAGCGTTGCAGGAGCAACCGCCAAGACGACAACCCCGCCAACCCCGACAACTCCGTTAGAGCGTTTTGCCTTGCGCGTGTTTGGGGATCCTGCTGCAGGCAATCTCGCCTACAACACGGCGCGCGTTTGCGTGATGCTGTTTGCGCTCTGTTGCCTGCTCTCGTTGTTGCTCGACCTTGTGCCTACGCTCGCAAACCTGTTTTGGCATCAAGCCGCGCACGCAAGCCTACACGCCCCCTTGCCAATAACGGCGAGCAGTTTCGTCAGTATCCTTGGCATGGTGCTTTTGCTCGTGCTGGCTCTGCCGCAGTTTTTTCCGCAGCCGAACAAGGCAATCGCGTGGATGTTGCTGTTGCTGCTGCCCTGCGTGCTGCTCTTCTACGGCGCGCTGTGCCTTGTTGCTATCCGAAAGGCGAGCGCGATCGCCTCCTTGCCCCTTGCAACCGAAAGCTCGATCAACGCCGACACGCTGCTTGCGACGCTCGGCATCTTTCGCCCCGCCTTCGGATGGCTCGCCCTGCTCTGCTGCGTCCCTTACGCTGTTCCCAAACCGAGCGCGGCGCGCAAAGCTGCAACGGCTCTTTCTCTCTGCCTCGCCTTCGCCTGCCTGCTTGGCTTCGTCGGCATGACGGCAGCTCCCGTCGTCTTGAGCCAAACATGGCTGCTCGACGAGCAAGGCTTGAAACCCCTGCTTGCAGCCTTCGTCTCGCTCTACCCGAACGAGGGCTGGCTGCTCGAAGCAAGCCTCGCCGCCCTCTCGGCGACAACATTGCTCGCCCTCTCGGCGCTCACGCGCGCCGCCTTGGCGCTCCTGCACAAAAAAGCGCCGCCGACCACCCTCGCGCTGTTGATGCTCGCGACAACGCTCGGATTGCTGGCAGGCAGCGGCAACGAGGGCTCGCAAGCCGTCCTCCTCCTCGCCTTGCAACACACGCAAGGGATCGGACAGCTGGCGCAAGGCGTCGCAACCCTCCTCTTCGTCGCAGCCCTGTGCGCGCTCGCCCTGCGCTCGCTCGCAACGCTCGTAACATTGCCGAGCGCGACGCTACGACCATGACGCAAGCAGAGACCTCGTTTCTGCAACCGCCTGCTTTGCGGGCGAAAGAAGACGCGCTTGTGTCAGGGCGCGATCATGTCGACGGCAACAATCCTCTGACGGTCAGCGAGCTGTCGCGTGCGCTGAAAGAGCATGTGGAGGGTCGATTTTCCACGGTCAGCGTTCGCGGCGAGGTGTCGGGCGTGAAGGTCTCAAGCAAAGGACACCTCTACTTCACGCTGAAGGACGAAAAGGCGGTGCTGGACGCCGTTTGTTGGAGCGGCAGAGCGCAGCGTCTGAAACACCGTCCCGAAGAGGGACTGGAGGTTGTTGCAAACGGCGCGCTCTCGATCTACCCGTCGCGCTCGCGCTATCAACTGGTGGTCGAAGCCCTTGAGCCCGCCGGCACGGGCGCGCTGTTGCAGCTGTTGGAACGACGCAAGCAAAAGCTTGCCGGCGAAGGATTGTTTGCAACGGAACGCAAGCGCAAGCTGCCGCTTCTGCCGCGCCGCATCGCGGTGTTCGCCTCCGAGCAAAGTGCGGTATGGCAGGACATCCGTCAGCGTCTGGGTCAGCGCTGTCCGGTCAACACCGCGCTCTTTCCTGTCGCCGTGCAGGGACGCGAGGCGGAGGGTAGCCTGCTGCAAGCCTTCGCGCTGTTGAAAGAGGTTTTGGCAAGCAAGGCACTCAGCGATGGGCTCGATGATTTGGATGTCGTGATCGTTGCACGCGGCGGTGGCTCGATCGAGGATTTGTGGGTTTTCAACGAAGAGACGGTCGTACGCGCTGCCGTCGCCTGTCCGCTGCCCGTCGTCTCGGCGATCGGTCACGAGAGCGACCTCTGCCTGCTCGATCACGCAGCCGATCTGCGTGCCGCCACGCCTACGGCGGCGGTCGAGCTGGTCGTGCCGCAAAGGGCTGCCTTGCTCGATCGCATCAGCAGCAGCTGCGAACGCACGCGTCGCATCGTAGACCTTCGTCTGGAAGAATCAGAGAGCAGGCTGCAAACGACAAGCCACGCTCTGCCGCGCGCGCTGCAGATGCGCGCGACGCAAGCGCGCGAGCGGTTGCACCATGGCGCGCTGACGCTACGCCACGCCTTCGGCAGTTTCGCGCAAAGGTTGAGAGAACGTTTGGCGCGACAAAGGCTTTCTGTACGCTGGCTTTTGGATGCGCTCGCGCGTGCGCGTGCGCGGCTTGTCGAGCAGGAAAAGCGGCGGCGGCGCGCGCTCGCCACGCAGGTGGCGCTTGGCGAGGAGCGGCTGTTGCGCAACCGACGTCTTCTTGCGTCGCTCTCCTTCCAGCGCGTCTTGGAGCGCGGCTATGCCATCGTGCGCGACGGCAAGCGCATCGTGCGCTCGGCGTGCGAGCTGCCTGAGGGCAGGGTCTTCGATACTCTGTTCGCAGACCGCTCCATCCTCTCGGCGCGCGCTTGCCAAACGACAAGTCCGCCTTCTGCAAATCCATCTTCTGCCGATCCGCCTTCTGCCGATCCGCCTTCTGCCAATAGAGCGCTTCCTCGCCGACAGGACGGACAGGGTGGACAGGGTGGACAGGGTTGCTCTTCCTCTTCGGATTTCGCGCCCGCCCTGCCCTTGTCCCCCTCGTCCCCCTTGTCCCCCCTACCCTTGTCCCCTTTGGGGCAAGAAAGTTTGAAGCTGTGACTTGCTAGTGATGCGCCCGTTTCTTCTGTTCGCAACCCTGCTTCTGCTGCCGCTTGCCGCGGCAGCGCAGCACGCGCAACACTTCGCGGTGCAGACGAAGGTTCTCGGCACGCTCGAACTGAAAGGATACTTTGTGCAAGGCGGCGTGGTCATGGGTCGCGCACGCGCGTTGCAAGCCATGACCTTGGACGGACGCGAGGTGCCGCTGGGTCCTCAGGGAGAGTTTGTCTTCGGTTTTTCGCGCGACGAGCAAAGTCCGCTCGTCTTGACCTTTGTCGGCAAGGGGGGGAAGTTTGAAAGCCATGCCATCGAAGTTGCAACGCGTCGCTACGACATCCAGCGTATCGACGGCTTGCCGCCGAAGCAGGTCACCCCTCCGCCCGAAGTTCTTGCGCGCATCAAGCGCGACAACATCAAGATCGGCGCGGCACGGCGTCAGCAAGGCGATTGGCAAGACTTTGCAGGCGCGTGGATCTGGCCTGCGCGCGGACGCATCAGCGGTGTCTATGGCTCGCAGCGCGTTCTCAACGGCGAGCCGCGGCGACCGCATTTCGGCGTCGACATCGCCGCTGCGATCGGCACGCCCGTCGTAGCACCTGCGGCTGGGCTCGTGCGGCTGGCGGAAAAAGACCTCTACTACAGCGGCGGGACGATCATCATCGACCACGGACAGGGCTTGCAATCCACCTTCCTGCACATGGAAACCGTCGAGGTTGTGCCGAAGCAGCGCGTCTTGCAAGGAGAGCGTATCGGCTCCATCGGCGCGACAGGACGGGTTACGGGCGCACACCTCGATTGGCGCGCCAACTGGTTTGCGCGAAGGCTGGACGCGCAGTTCCTGCTGCCGCGCGCGATCATCGCAAACCCGCAGTAGCCAGACTTGTCGAACGCTCCCTTCTTTCTTCAAGACCCCTCGCTGCAAAAGAAGGGAGGCGTGCGTCACGCCTTCTTCGACCGCACGGCGCAGGCAGACGAGCAGGAAAACAGCCAGACGGACGACAGACAGGAAAACAAAAACGCAAGGTTGCAAGAGACGGCGCGAAGGACGCTGGGGGTTGCGCGCGCTGTCAGCGTGAAGCAGGTGCATTCGGCGCGTGCGTTCGTCGTTCGTCAGACGAGCGACCTTTGGGACGAGACGCGCGCTGGCGTGGCGCCTGAGGCGGACGCGCTTGTGTCCTGCGTGCCGAATCTTTTGCTGTGCGTCTATACGGCGGATTGCGCGCCCGTGCTGTTGTTCGAGCCTGATGCGCGCGTATGCGCTGCTTTGCATGCGGGATGGCGCGGTGCGCTCAGCGGCATCGTTCAGGAGACATTGCGTTCCATGCGTACGCTCGGCGCGCAAGAAAGGCGTACGCTTGCTGTCGTCGGGCCTACGATCGAGCTTGCCTCCTATCCTGTCGGCGAAGAATTTCCGAGACCTTTTTGGAAGCAGAGTGCAGAGAATCGCCGCTTTTTTGTACGCGAGGGCGAACAGTGGCACTTCGACCTGCCTGCTTATGTAAGGGGTTGTTTGCGCGAATGCGGCGTTGGGGAGGTGCGGAGTTTGGGCTGCGGGGGTTCGGCGCAGAAGTCAGAGCGGGGTACGGACACTTTCTCTGATCGCAGATTTTTCAGTCATCGCAGGGCGCAGCAAGAGGGGGCGCAGGAGAGGGGGAGAAATCTTTCTGTTATTGCGATAGAGGAATAATGTCGCCAGAGGAATAATGTTGCTAGAAGAATAATGTCGACGGATGGAACGCAAGAGGCAAGCCTTCGGGTTGCGCAAATTTGTCAGGCGAGTCTGTCGCGCAAATCTGTCGCGCGAGCGCGTGCTCCTCAAAAAGCACAAGCGCGAGCGCGACAGACTCGCTATGCCGCGCTGCAAGGTCGATGGTACGACAACGCCTTTTTGTTCCTAAAAATCCCGTCGCTTGTTGATAAGACGAAACAATCTCTCCATTAGCAATCGACAAGCCGTGTTTCGTTCAGGGGCTGCGGCACCTTGTAGCCGTGTCGTCGAAGCAAATCTTCGATCTCCCCCAGCAGCGCACGACAAGCCCCCCCTTCGCTCGCCTCGGCACGCAACACAAGCGCAGCCTCCGTGTTGGACGCACGCAACAGCCACCAGCTGCCATCCGTACGTTCGATGCGTACACCATCAAGCGTACAGAGACTGTACGCTTCTTTCTTCTCCCTTGCTGTAAGCTCAGCCTGAACATCTGCCACCAACGAAAACTTGCGACGCTCCTCAATCGGCAGACGCAACTCGTCGCTGGAAACGCTGGGCGGAAGCACTTCGAGAGCGCGCTCGATTGCAAAGCCCGAGCGCAGCATGGCGCAAAGACGCACCGCAGCATAAAGCGCATCGTCGTAGCCCCCGTAGCGGTCGTTGAAGAAGAGGTGTCCGCTCACCTCGCCCGCCATGCAAGCACCCTTAGCCGCCAAGGCTTTTTTGATGTGCGCGTGTCCCGTCTGCACGAGCTCCACTCTGCCGCCCAACCCCTCGATGGCACGCAAGATGTGCGGCGAGGTTTTGATGTCGCACAAAATCAGTGGAGCAGAGCCTCGCGCACGCGCGTCGTCCTGCAAAACACTGTCCTGCAAAACGCTGTTCTGCAGCAGGTCTGTTGCGAACAACAGCAAGAGTCGATCGCCGCTGAGACGCTTGCCTTGCGAGGTGAGAACGACGAGGCGGTCTGCGTCGCCGTCGAAAGCAAGTCCTATCTGCGCCTTGTTGCGCACAACCTCCTCGCGCAATCTGTCGAGCGCTTGCGCCTTGCTGGGATCGGGGGAGCGCGCCGAAAAAGAGCTGTCGAGGCGCGAAAACAAAAGGCGATGCTCTCCTTGCAAGCGCGGCACAAGACCTTCGGCAACGACAGAACCCGCCCCCGCCCCCATGTCCCATACGCTTGAAAGCGTCCCCCCCTTGCTGCGTGCGTCTTCTTCGCGCAAACGCGCCGTGTAAGCCTCGCGCCACGCGCACCCGTGCGGCGTGTTCTCTGCTGGCAAAGGCAAGGATTGCGACAAGGATTGCGACAAGGTTGAGGACAAGCGCGGCGCGCCTGCCATGCTCTCCGCCAGGTTTTGCAAATCAGTTCCGAAGAAAGGCTTCCCCTCGCGCACGAGCTTGAAGCCGTTGTGCTGCGGCGGATTGTGCGAACCCGTGACCATGACAGCCCCTACAACCTCGCCATTAACCTCGCTATTAACCTTGCTGTTGGCTTCTGCCGCCCCTTTCTCTACAGACGGATTCCTACCCCTTCGGGCTTCGGCTTCGGCGAAGTAGAGGGCGGGGGTGGGAAGGATGCCGAGATCGATTCCTTTGACCCCGCTCTGCTCCAAGCCCAGCAATAACGCTCGGCTCAAGGCGGGAGAGCTGGCACGACCGTCGCGCGCAACGAGAATTTGGCTTTCTCCGCCGCCGCGCCATTGTTCCTTGCGCCATCGTTCTCCGAGCGTACATCCGAGCGCGAAAGCGTCTTGCGCGTGCAGCGTTTTTTGCCACTCTCCTCGGATGTCGTAGGCGCGCAGGATGCTCCTGTCGAAGGCGGGAGCGTCCTCGTTCAAGACTTGCAGCCCTCGTCGCCCATGGTGTCATCCCTGGTGTCATCCCTGGTGTCGCCCCTGGCGTCACCCATGGCGTTGTTGTCCTTGAGGGCGCGGATCGTCTCTTTCCAGTGAGGTGCGGACCTGTGAGGTGCGGACATGTCGTGTTTCTCGCTTGCGATGGCAACATTGGCAGCAACCCACCCCCCGATTCTACCGCAGTCGTAACGCTCGCCTTCGTAGAGCCACCCGTAGACGGGACTGGCGGTCTGCACGATGGCGTCGGTGAGCTGGATCTCGCCTTGCGTCGGCGGATGCCTCTTGACGGCTCGCTCTAGCACGGGAAGGATGGCGGCGGGAAGAATGTACCTTCCGATCGAACAGAAGGTCGAAGGCGCAGTGCCGCGTTTGGGCTTTTCGACAAGGTTTTCTACGGAAAAGAGTCGATCTTCGTTCGGCTCTTCGCGGGGGGTTAGCACGCCGTAGTGCTGCGTTTCTTCTTCTTCCATGGACATGGCGGCAAGCAATGTCGCCTCGGAGCTGTCGAGGTTGCGGTAGAGCTGTAGCATGCGTTCGATACAGGAGGGCTTGTCTTGCAGAAGCTCGTCGGGCGTAGAGACGACGAACGCTTGTTCTTGGTCCAGCCAGTGTCTTGCGCACCATACGGCGTGTCCGAGTCCGAGCCGTTGTGATTGTCGTACGAAGGCGATGCTTCCCTCTTGGGGGAGGTCTTCGCGGAGTTGTTGGAGACTTTTTGTCTTATTCTGTCTTGTCAGCTCCTGCTCGAGGGCTGGGTCTTGGGCAAAATGGTTTTCGATGACATGCTTTCCCAGTCCTGTGACGATGAGAACCGATTCGATGCCGGCTTGAAAGAGCTCTTGGACAGCGTAGTGGATGAGCGGTCTGTCGAAGACGGGCAGCATTTCTTTCGGAATAGCTTTCGTCGCAGGCAGCATGCGCGTTCCGAGCCCGGCAGCGGGAATGACAGCTTTGCGGATAGGAGGCATAGAAAGAAGAGGGAAGAAAAGATTGCAGAGAAGATTGCGAAGGGTTGCGAAAGGTTATAGCATGACGCGAATCGCTTGGGGAGAGGGCTTAACAATACAATTTGCGACACAAGAAACGCTACAAGCGCTACCCAAGCGCCACCCTCCGATTGTTGTCAGGTTTGATGCCGATGTTGCTCCGCTCGAATCTCGCACCCCTTCTTGCGAGCCTTCTCGCAGCCTTCCTTCTTGTCGCGCGAGCCGACGCATCGACGCAGGACTTGCCTTCTGCAAACATAGCGACAGAAGCAACGACGACAGAAGCAGCGGCGACAGAAGCAACGACGACAGAAGCGACGGCGACGGAAGCAGCGGATCCTTTTGCGAAAATCTACTTTCTGCCTCCTCCTCTTCCCACAACGGGACGCGCACAAAAAAAATTCAACGCAGATGCTCCAACCCCTCGCCAAGCGCAAAGACAACGAAATTTGTCGGATGCCTTTTCCAAGAGCTACCGCCTTGCTGGCACCTTCGACCTTCCCTCGCTCGAATCGCGTAAGCCCGTTGCCTCGACGCAAATTTTCCGACGACAGACGAAGCTTCCCGATCCCTTAGAAAAAATCAACCGCTCTGCCTTCCGCACCACCCTCTTCATCGACAAAGCCTTCTTGCGCCCGCTCGCCAAGGGGTGGCGCAAGATTCCCCGCCCTCTCACCGCCCCCATCATCAACTTTGCCCGCAACCTCTCGCGCACGACGGACTTCCTCAATGCGCTTGCCCAAGGCAATGCCAAGCGGGCTTCGGAAGTTTTCTTCTCTTTCGTTCTCGATTCGACGCTCGGCTTCGGAGGTCTCATCAACCTTTCGAAGCACCTCGGCATACCGCAAGTTCAAGAGGATTTCGGACAAACGCTCGCTCACTACGGCATCGGACACGGAGCCTATTTCGTCTCCTTCTTCACGGGTCCCTCCTCGATACGCGACACGGTAGGAAGCGTCGTCGATATCGGTGCCGACATCTTGCTGCTCGCCGAAACGGGTGCTGGCGCAGGCATCAGCGCGGGCGTCATCATCGGACTGAATATCCTCATCGGCATCGACAGTTATTCTCAAGCCGTCGATCAAATCGAAGCCATGGAGAAGGGCTCGCTCGACTTTTATGTTGCAACAAGACGTTTCTACGCCTATCACCGTGCGCTACAAGTTCTGAACGCAGAAGATCTTCCCGCAACCCAAGGACTCGCGCCCTCTGTTCCAAACCAGCAGGACGACCCTTTCGTCGATATCCAAGAGTAAACCGCCCAAGAATAAACCGCCCAAGGAGCAAGCCGCCCAAGCTCTCGATTGCTGCGGTCAGGCGTTGCCCGAAGTTCCTGAGAGCAAATGCGGCGAGACGCCCAGCTTCTGCATGGCGCGCGCCCATTTGTCTTGGTCGTCCTCTCCGAAGACGAGGTCGCGGTCGAAGGGCAGATGCAACCATGCGTTGCGTTCGATCTCCTTGTCGAGCTGTCCTGTTCCCCAGCCCGCGTAGCCCAGCAGGAAGACATAATTCTTCGGTCCCTTGCCTTCGGCGATCTGCTTGAGTATGTCGGCGGAGGCGGTCATGGCCAGGTCTCCGAGTTCGATCGTGCCTGCGAACATTTTCTCAGGCGAATGCAGCACGAAGCCGCGACTGCTTTCGACGGGACCGCCCACATGCACCGAGATGCGCTCGAAGCTGGAGGCAAAGGGAATGTTCAAGTGATCGAGCACGTCGGTGAACTGGATCTTTTCGGCGATCTTGTTGACGACCAGCCCGAGCGCACCGTCCTCGCCCTGATGACACAGGTAGATGACGCTACGCTCGAAACGTTGGTCGCCGATGGCGGGGCTGGCGAGCAGCATCTGACCTTGCCAGTAACCCTTCGCCGACGAACGACCTTGTTGCCCGTCCTTGCGCGCGCCTTTGCGTACGCCCGCCACGCGAGAGCGGGTGGTGCTTGTTGTCAGCAACGATTCTTCTTGTTGTTCTCGCTGTTCGCGCTGCTTTCGCCGTTCTCGCGTCATATTCTGCAAGATGGAGGAGGGGGTGCTACGCGCCTTGCTAGGCACGATGTTTGGCGTTGCTTTGGGACTTACTTTGGAACTTACCTTGGGTGCTTCCTGCGGTGCTACTTTGGGGGCTGTCTGCGATGCTACCTTGGGGGCTGTCTGCGATGCTACCTTGGGGGCTGTCTGCGATGCTACCTTGCTTTTCTGCGATTCCTTGCTCGATTCTCTGCTGGAAGCTTTTTTTGTCGATTGCTTCGCCGACTGCCTTGTCGATTCTTTGCGCACAACCCGTTTCTTTTCGGTTTGTTGTTCGGAAGCCTCGACAGGCAAGGAAGGCACTTTGGCAGGCGCTTTGCTTGTTTTCTTCTTTTCTCCTACCATGACAACTCCTCGACGACGGTCTTGCACAACAGGATTTCTTGAGGGGGGGGCCTTGCCGAGACTTGTTCGTCTCTTCGTGTCTTGCTCTCTGTCTCTCCTCCCCCCATTTGTCACCCATTGTAGACGAAGCGCAAGCTTTTTGCAAGAATAAGCCACAGAGCAAGAACGAGGCGCAAGAACGAGACGAAGGATGAGACCTGTGACAAGCCCGTTGATGTCTTCTAGAAGGCTGTTCGTGGCGATGCTTTTGCTCTGCCTTGCCCCCGTGTCCGCACGCGCGCAACAATTCGACTATGGCTCTGTGCGCCTGCTGCAGACGGGCGAGAGGAGCGGTGCGTTGTTCTTCTCGCTCAACCCTTCGTGGAAGATCTCGTGGCGCAAGAACACGGTCAATGTCTTCCCGACCGAGCTCAGCTGGCGCTCGAACGCCAGCTCCTTCCTCTGGCCTTTTCCGCAGACCTTCGATCTTTTCGGCGCACAAAGCTACGGCTACGAGGGACGCGCCGCGCTGCCGTTCACGACGCGCTCGCCCTTCGAGGCAGGAGAGCGTGTTGCGGTGAGCTTTGCCGCCTGCGCGCAAGTCTGTCTGCCGATCGAGACGACCCTGACGACAGAGCTTGCGGGCGAGCAGGAACGCCGTCTTATCGCTTCGCTGCTCCGACAGGTGCCACAAGAAGCGGCACAAGGATCGAGACGAGAGGCGGGGCTACGGCTCACCTACTTGCCGGTCGCTTCTCCCACAGAGGAAGGGGAAGGGGGGGGAGGAGAGTTAACATTAACAGGCGAAGAGGAGCAGAGCGTCTTGTTGCAGGGAACTTGGTCGAGCGAGCAACCTCTGCGCAACCCGCGTCTCATCGTCGAGCGCGCGGCAGCCGAGCAAGGCGGCTTGTTCGCGCTGACCTCGCTGAAAGGGAAAGGCTCTCGCAAGCTGCGCTTTGCGGCGGAAGGAAGGTTTGCACGCGACGCATCTGCCACCTCTGTGCGCGTCACCCTTGCCGCCGACAACCTCTCCCCCGTAGCGGTGCTGGCAACGGCTGAGCTCGCGCGCTCACCCTACGAGTCCTCTGCGTCCTCCGCCTCCTCCACCCAATCCTCCACCCATCTCGAAGCTCAGGCAGCAAGCTCGCTTCTACCCAGCTCCGCCTCGATGCTGGGACTGGTGGTGCTTGCCTTCCTCGGCGGCTTGGTGCTGAACGCCATGCCTTGCGTCTTTCCCGTCCTCGCCATCAAGATCACCTCGCTCGCGCGCGCCGACGACGCAGACCGCAAAGAACGACAAACAACAAACAAGACAAGCAGCAAGTTGCAACGAGCCTTGCTGGCAAACGCGCTCGGCATGATGCTCGCTTTCCTGCTGCTGGCTTTCGTGCTGGTACTGGCGAAAAGCGGCGGAGAAAAACTCGGCTGGGGGTTCCAGTTCCACTGGCCCGTCTTCAACGGCTCGATCGCAGCGCTGCTGCTGCTGCTTGCTTGCGACGGATGGCGAATCGTGTCCCTCCCCTTTCCCGCCTACAGCGAAAAAGCCCCTGCAAAAATTCCTTTCAAAAAATCCTCAAAGAAATTCCGAAAAACCTTTTTGAACGAAGAAACAACCTCGCGCAGAAAAGAATGGGGCAGCGAGTGCGCAACGGGCATGCTGATGACTTGGCTTGCAACCCCTTGTGCTGCTCCCATTCTCGGCAGTGCGCTCAGCGCCGCCGTCGTGCAACGGGCTCCCGTCGTCTTTCTCATGTTCGCCCTCATGGGCGCAGGCATGGCAACGCCTCTGTTGCTGGCAGCGGTTTGTCCGCGCAGGGTTGCGAAAATCCTGCCTCCCCCTGGCGCGTGGTCGGAGATTTTACGAAAAATTCTCGCGCTCGCCATTCTCGCCGCTTCGCTGTGGCTCTTTTCTATCTTCGCAAAACAGCTCTCGCTCACCGCCGCCAGTATACTGGCTGCGACGACATTGCTCGTCGTCCTCGCCTTGCGTAAAAAGCAGCAGGCAGACGCACGCGGTGTACCGCGCCGAGCGTTCGCTTCCGTACGGTTGGCTCTCCTCTTGACAAGCCCCGTCCTCGTCGCTGTCCTGCTGAACATTTTGCCGAACGAAAACACGCAGCAGCAGAAGCTTGAGAAGCAGAAGCTTGGGGTTTCGCCCTCGCAAGAGACGGCGGCGCTTGTCTGGCAACCTTTCGCGCCCGAGCGCATTCCCGCCTTCTTGGCTTCTGATAATCTAGTTGTCGTGAATGTCACCGCCGACTGGTGCCTGTCGTGCAAGGTGATCGAGCAGCGCGTCTACAAGACTGCCGCCGTGCGCGCACGCTTGACGCGGCTGCCCGTCGTGTTGATGCGCGCCGACTGGACTTCGCACGATGCGCGCATCGCAGCCTTCCTGCGCGAGCATCGCCGCTACGCGATTCCCTTCACCGCGCTGTTCGCTCCTGCCGGCGAGGTGTTGCTCTTGCCCGAGATGTACGGACAAAAGACCTTTCTCGATGCGCTCGCTTACGCCGAGACCTTGCGCGCCCAAACGACACGCGCCCAAACGACGCGCGCTCAAACGGGCGACTCAACAGGCGACCAAGCGAGCAAGCCGTGACGCCAAGTATGCCCCTTGCGAAGCCCATCCTGCGTCAAGGCGCGGCGTTGCCGCACACCTTCTTCTTCGTGTTGACAGAGGGGAAGGTGGAGCGTATCGCTTCCGCGAGCCTTTTTGCCACAGGACGCAGCGTTCTTTTCGGCATGCCTGGCGCCTTCACGCCGGTCTGCTCGAAAGACCACCTGCCCGAAGTGCTGCGCGAGCGTACCGCGTTGCGCGACCACGGCGTGGAGCGCATCGCCTGCTTGACGACCCAGGATCCTTTCGTCATGCAGGCGTGGCGCGAGAGCTACGCGCTGCTTGCCGAAGAGAGCGACGACCTGCCGCCGCTCTTGATGCTGAGCGACGCTTCGCGCGAGGCGACGCGCGCCTTCGGCATGGAGACGGATTTGTCGCCGTTCGGATTGGGCAAACGTTGCCTGCGCTTTGCGGTCATTCTCGATTGCGGCGTGGTACGGTGGCTCTCCGCCCCTGAGGCGCGCGGCGAATGTCGCATCAGCTCTGCTGGTGCCGTGCTCGATGCCTTGACAGAGCTCGATTGATTTCGAGCGAAGAGACTTCGATAGAATTGACTTGCCTCGAATTGGAAATTGGAAATTGGGAATTGAGAATTGGTTTGGTTTCGATATGGGACACCCCATCGCCATCGCATGCACGGCGGCATTTCGTCGCCAAGTGCTTGCGCTCGCCGAGCGGCGCAATGTGAGCGTAGGCGACCTGTTGCGCGCGGTCGCCATTCTGCTGCCGCCGCAGGCGCTGGACGAGATGACAGATCCTGGCGAGCCGCCGCTTTTCGAACGCGACACCGTCGTCCTCAAGAGCGGCGCACACAAGGGAGAGACCTTGAAACGCAAACCGCGCTTGCAAGTGCGCCTGAAAGAGAACCTGTCGTTCGACAAAGACGCCGCCACGCTCCGCAAGGCGCTCGCGCTCGCCTTGGCACTGGACAAGCGAGAATGGGCGCTCTCTCTCGAAAACACGAAGCAACGCGCACAACGCAAGACACGACACGACAAGAACGAGCAGCGCATCGCCGAGTTGGAGCGCGGCATCGAGCGGTTGGCGTTTCGCCCCCTGCCCTCGAACTGCCGCACCTTGGAGGATGCATGCTACATCTTCGGCTTGCGCGCGAGCGTGCGCCCGAGCGAAGAGCAGGTGCGCCGTCGCTTCCGCGACCTCGCCTCTGTCTTCCACCCCGATGCCGTCAAGGGAGACCACGAGCGTATGAGCCAGCTCAACCAGGCTATGCTACTCTTCAAAGACTACAATATCCTCTCGTCATGAAATTCGCACGCAACGACAGCGCACGAGTGCCGTTTTGCAAGATGCACGGACTCGGCAACGATTTCGTCCTGATCGACGCGCGACAAGGCACGCACGCGACAAACAGCATCGAGCATGACAGCATCGAGCATGACAGCATCGAGCATGACAGCATCGAGCATGACTTGGCCATGCTCGATTCGCTCGCCGTGCAACGGATAGCACAGCGGAGCCGCGGCATCGGCTTCGACCAGCTGCTGGTGATGACGAAACCCAAGAACAAAACAGACGCCTTCGACATGACGATCTTCAACCCCGACGCTTCGCAAGCGCAAGCCTGCGGCAACGGCACGCGCTGCGCCGCGCGTTATGTCTTCGACCACGACAGAACCTTCCGCCGCAGAAGGACACTCTCGTTATTCGTCGCAGGACAGCGCTTGCACGCAGAACGCCTGTCGGAGCGTATGATCGCCGTCGAGATGGGTGTGCCGAAGTTTTCTGCCGAAGCACTGGGCTTGACAAAACCCTGTCGAAGCGAAGCCTTGGCGCTTACGCACGACAAATTCGGGAAGGGCTACGACAAACCTTTCGGCGTAAGCATGGGCAATCCGCACGCCGTCTTCTTTTCCGAAAAGTCTGACGCGCGCTTGAAACAAGACCTGTTGCAACACGGCATCAAGATGGAGAAACATCCTCTGTTCCGCTTTGGCGCAAACATTTCTTTCGCACGCGCTGAGGAGGGGGGACGAGCCGTCAAACTTTTCGTCTGGGAACGAGGCGCGGGCAACACGCATGCTTGCGGCAGCGCTGCGTGCGCGACAGTGGTTGCAGGCGTGCGACGAGGGTTGTTGCAACGCGAGGTTTGCGTGCGCATGGAGGGGGGAGACTTGGACCTCGCATGGCGGAGCGACAGCGCACCCGTCGTCATGACAGGACCCGCCGACTACGCCTTTTTCGGCACAACGCATCTGCTCGCATGACGCCTTCTCCTCCCAAAAAGCGTCAAGACAAGAAGCGTCAAGACAAGGACTTGGAATGACGAATAGAGTCTTCTCGTTTGGCTGCCGTCTCAACCGCGCGGAAGGGGAGCAAATCGCTACCCTCTTGCAAGCACCAGGTTTGCAAGCACCAGTAGAGGCATCGTCTCTCCAGCACGAGACGCTCGTCGTCAACTCCTGCGCGGTAACCCTTGAGGCAGAGCGACAGGTTCGGCAAAAGGTTCGCCGTCTCCACCGCGAACGTCCGCACGCGCGCATCGTCGTTGCGGGTTGCGCGGCGCACCTGAATGGCGAGAGCTATCGCAAGATGAAAGGTGTCGAGAAGGTGCTAGGCAACGACACAAAGCTGCTTGCCAGCAGCTACGCCTTCGCCACCGAAACGATGTTGCCCCGTGCCGATCGCGAAAGGCGTACGCCGCTGCTAGCGTTCGATACGAAAAGCGCACAACCCTTCCAGCGCACGCGGTTCGTGCTGCCTGTGCAGCAGGGGTGCAACCATCGTTGCACTTTCTGCATGATTCCTTTGGCGCGCGGCGGCGCGCGTTCGTTGGATATCGACCTTGCTTGTCGGAGCGTCGAGCTTGCGGTCGCGCGCGGAGTGAAGGAGGTTGTCTTGAGCGGCATCGACCTCGCCTCGTGGGGTGAGGACTTGCCGCAACGCCCGCCTTTGGGGGTCTTGGTCGAAGCCGTGCTACGACGGAGCCCGCGTCTGGAACGCCTGCGCCTCTCTTCGATCGACGGAGCTGCGCTCGACCCCCTTCTACAAAGGCTTTTCGGCGAAGAGGAACGGCTCATGCCCTACCTGCATCTCTCATTGCAATCGGGCGACAACATGATTCTGAAACGCATGCGACGGCGCCATTCGCGCGAGCAAGCCGTTGCGCTCTGCCGAAGCTTGCGCGCCAGACGTCCCGACCTTGCGCTGGGAGCAGACCTGATCGCGGGCTTCCCGACCGAGAGCGAAGCTATGTTCGACAACACGCTCTCCCTCATCGCTGACGCAGGGTTGCACCTGCTGCACATCTTTCCCTTCTCGCCACGCCAAGGCACGCCGGCAGCGCGCATGCCGCAGGTGGAACGCGGCATCGTGCGCGAGCGCGCGCGCAGGCTGCGCGTGAAAGCCGCCGAAGCACACAAAGCCTTCTTGCAAGAGCTCTACGCCACCAGCGACAGATTTCTCGTCGAGGGGGGAGACGAGAACAAAGAAGGCGGAGAGGACATCGTCGGTCGATCGCGCCACAACATGCGCACACGCCTGCTGCCTCCTTGCAACAAGGTTGCAGGCAAAATTGCGCGCCTCTCCACGAGGGCGAAGCTCAGGGAAAATTCTGCCAAAGAAAATTTTGACAGGAAAAATTTTGACACGGGGAGTCTTGTGAAGGGAAGCCTTGTGAGAGCGCGTATTCTGAGCGCGGCGGAGCAGCCGTGCGCCCACACCTTGACAGCGCGCATGGAAGAGACCCCATGCTCGCTCTAAACAAGAGTGCACAACGTTTGCAAAACGCCTTCGTGCGTCGTGTTGCAGGAACGCGTCTTTCGCCCGCCGCGCGCGAGCTGATCGAAGAGGCGTTGCTGGAAGCCGACTTGGGATACGAGAGCGCGTCCGAGCTCGCCACAGAGCTTGCGACAAGGGGATTCCGCAACCCTGACAGCATGGAGGAGGTGCAGACGGCATTGCGAGAGCTCGTCGCCAAAAAGATGCGCGCCTGCGAAGCCGAGGAAATCTCTCTCTTCTCCGAACGACGGGATAAGAAAGGAGACGGGAAAGGAGACAAGAAAGGGGGCGAGAAGGGGGGCGAGAAGGAGCTGCTGGTCGTCGTGTTGCTGGGCTTGAACGGCTGCGGCAAAACATCGGCGGCGGGAAAACTCGCCGCGCGCTATCGAGCGCAGGGCGCGAACGTCTTGCTGGCAGCAGGCGACACCTTCCGCGCCGCCGCCACCGAGCAGCTTCAGGACTGGGCTACGCGCTCAGGCGCAGAGCTTGTCGCAGCCGAACGCCACTCGGACCCCGCCGCGCTCGCCTTCCACGCGCTCGCGCAAGCTCGAAAGAAGACGCAAGGAAAGGCAGAAGAGGATGCAACGGAGGAGGCAACGGAGGATGCAACGGAGGAAGGATACGACGTTCTCCTGATCGATACGGCGGGCAGACAACACTCGGATGCGAACTTGATGCAGCAGCTCGGCAAGATCGAGCGCGCCCTTCTCAAGCAGGCGGCGATGCAGGACAAGCCGCCGCGCATCGAATTTTGGCTTGTCCTGGATGCAACATTGGGACAGACTCTGCGCTCGCAGGTGAAGCAGTTCGCCGCCGTCGTGCCTGTTCGCAGGCTGTTGCTGACGAAACTCGACAGCAGCGCGTGCGCAGGGGCGCTCGTCGCTTTGGCACGAGAGAAAAAACCCCTCCCCGTACAATACCTGACGGCGGGAGAAGGGCTTCGAGATATCGAGCTCTTCCGCGCGCAAAACTTCGCCGAAGGATTGATCAACCTCCTCCCCGCTCCCGCATGACGCTGCCTCGTTCCCCCCGCGCAAGAGAGCCTGATCCCTCCGTGCTCGTCGTATGGGGGCTTTGCTCGCTCATCCTCGTCTGCTACGGCATGGTGTCCTACGGCGATCCGCTGGTGAGCCAGCTCTTCCTCCACCACTTCGCCTTCGTTCCCAACAAGCTCTACCACTGGCAAGGCTTCCCCGCGCTCTTTTTGCACGTGCTGTTGCATGCAAACCCGACGCATCTGTTCGTCAACTTGGGCTTCCTGCTCGCCTTCGGCATGCCCATCGTCAAGCGCTTGCATGCGACGCTCTTTCTTGTCGTCTTTCTCTCGGCGGCGGCGGGCGGAGCGTTCGCAGAATTTCTCATCGACAAACAAAGCGAGGCGCAACGCATCGGCGCGTCAGGAGGCGTGTCCGGACTCATGGGCGCGCTGTGCGCCTATCCGATCGTCAAGGGCAGAGCGCGCCTTCCAGGACCCTTTGCAACGCGCAAAAGGGCATGGCGATTCATCGCGCTGTGGCTGCTCTTCAACGCCTTCGTCGGATTGATCGCGCCTTTTGTGATGGACGAAAAAATCGCATGGATCGGACACTGCGGCGGATTCTTCACAGGACTCGCCTTCACAACCCTTCTCCTCTGCCTCCCACAAGGACGATGAGACGGACAGCGACAACCGCCGCGGCATTGCCGACAAAATTCCAGCAGGATTTTCAGCAGAATTCCCATCAAGCTTGCCGACAAGATTTCATGGCACGCGCCATCGAGAGCGCACGCGAGGCGGCGACACTGGGCGAAGTGCCTGTCGCCGCGCTGGTCGCGGATGCCTGCGGGCGAGTGCTCGCGCTCAAGCAAAACCGCATCGAACGCGACCGAGATCCTACGGCTCACGCGGAGCTGCTCGCCATCCGCGAGAGCCTGCGTCAGCAACAACGGACGCAAGGCTACGACAAAACACGCGCGCGCTGGCTGGAGGGTTGCAGCCTTTATGTGACGCTGGAGCCCTGTGCCATGTGTGCGGCGGCGTTTTTGCACGCGCGCTTGCAGAAACTTGTTTTTGCCGCTTTCGATCCCAAGGGCGGTGCCGTCGAGCATGGGGCAAATTTGCTTGCAGAAGCGCAAGCGCGCGGCAGAATCGAGGTTTATGGGGGAATCCGCGAGACGCAGGCGCAGAAGATTTTGAAAGATTTCTTTCAAAAGCTAAGAAAGAACCAAACCCATCCTGCAAACAAGAGACGGGATTGTCAGGGACAAAAAGGCGTTCTACGCACGTAACGACCCAAGGTCGCGCGAGGGATTGCCTCGCGCAGCAGCTTTGCAACGCTTGACTCGAAACAAAAGAAAGCGTTACAATCGCTCACCATGTCGAAAGCCTGCTCCCTCACCGGCAAACGTGTCATGCGCGGCAACAATGTCTCGCACGCGCACAACAAAACACGTCGTAGCTTCGAGCCCAACCTGCAATCGACGCGCCTCTACAGCAACATCTTGCAACGACACATCCGCCTGCGCATCGCCGCCTCGACGCTACGCACGATCGACAAGAAAGGAGGGCTCGACGAATTTCTGCTCGGCTACCGCAACGCCAAGCTCGCCGAGCAAGCCAAAAAGCTCAAGCGCACCGTTCTCAAAAGCCTCGCCAAGAACAAACCGAGCGACAAGGACGCTTCCTCCCTCGTCTCTTCCTCCCTCGTCTCTCAGAGCAATCCTACCCCCTAAACTGTGTCTTCGTTATGTCTTCCGCCAAAAAACCCGTCGAACATCTGCAAGCCAAGCCCTACAACCCGCGCGACAAGCGCGGTGCCGCGCGGCGTCATCCGCAACGGAGCGCAACGGCTTTCTTCGTACGACAACGGGCAGGCGGCAAAAAAAACCCTTTCAAAAATTCTCTCTTGGGCTACCTGTTGCTGTTTTTCATCACAGCCTTGCTAGCGACAGCCCTCATCTTCGGCTTCATCGTGTTGCTGGTGCTGGTCGCCGTCTTGCTACCCGTTTGGCTCGTCGCACGCTTCGCGCGGAGCAAAGGTGCGTCTTGAGAAGTGCATCTTGAGAAGTGAGTCTTGAGAAGTACGTCTTGAGAAATGTGTCTTGAGAAGTGCGTCTTGATTCGCTACCTAAACTACCTAAACCCTTCTCTCGTACCTTGAAGCCTCTGCGCCTGCCCTAACGATGTCTGCTTGCCCGCGTGAGCAAGCGCGTCGACATTTTCTAGAACAACACGGACACCAAGACTCAACGCTCGTCCCGCTCCAAGCCGACGCCTCCAGCCGTTGCTACACGCGCTTGCTGAGAAGAAGCAGTGGCGCGTCTACATCGCAGCCTATGTTGCCGCCAACTTTGTTGATGGACGCTCCACCGCAAAAAGAAAAGCCGCGCCAGTTCCAAGCCGTCGGCACATTTCTACAAAGCTTGGGCTTGCGTGCGCCGCACATTCTCCACGCCGACCTTGAGCAAGGCTTCATGGAGATCGAAGACTTCGGCTCCGAAAGCTTTACATATTTGTTGGAACAAGGCGCAGATCCCAAACCCCTCTACGAAGATGCCGTCGCCGTCCTGCTCCACCTGCTGCGCACGCGCGAGCAAGCACAGCAGCGGTTTCTGCCCGCCTTCTCCGTCGACGACTGGTGCGACGAAAGCACCGTGTTCGCCGACTTCTACATCCCCGCGCTGGATGCAACCCCGAACGCGGCGCAAACAGCACATACAAGCGCAAGCTGGAGAGCCTGCTGGCACGAGTTGCTGACAAGCCTTCCCCCCCTGCCCGAAGTGCTGGTGTTGCGCGACTGCCATGTCGACAACCTGATGCGCCTCCCTATCGATCTTTCCGCCCAAGACAACACGCCGCACGCACCATCGGAGCAACAACATTGCGAGCAACAACATTGCGAGTTGCAACATGGTAGTTTGCAACGCTGTGGTTTATTGGACTTCCAAGATGCCGTTCTTGGCTCGCCCGCCTACGACCTCGTCTCGTTGCTCGAAGACGCGCGGCGCGACCTCGCTCCCTCCCTGCAACAACACCTGCTTCGTGGCTACCTGAAAGGAGCGCGGAGCATTCTTTCCGAGAACACCTTTTCGGAGCAACATTTTCAGCAGCACTATCGCGCATGGAGCGCACAACGCCACGCGCGCGTGCTTGGTACTTTCGCACGCCTCGCCTTGCGCGATGAAAAAACGGCGCTCTCGTGCCACATCCCGCGCGTCTATGCCTTGCTGCAACGCAGCCTTGCGCTGGACGCACAAAGCACCGCTCCCGTCCTGCAACCGCTTTCTGCGTGGTTTTCGCGCTTCATGCCGTGTCACGGCGACCAGCTGCAAAAAGCTCTTAAGGAAGGGATTTTCGGCTATCGTACCGACGATCTCCCCTAAGCAACTCCAGCGAGAAGACGAGCATGTCTACATCCAAGTCAGCATCGAGAACGGCGAGACGCATCGTCATCGAGAAAACGGGCGACGCTTCCGTCATGCGCCTTGAAGAGCATGCGCTGGCATCGCTTGCGTCGGACGAGGTTTTGGTCGAGCATAAAGCGGTGGGTCTGAACTATATCGACATCTACCACCGCGAAGGTCTGTACCCGCTGACGCTACCGAGCGGACTGGGCTTGGAGGCGGCGGGCGTTGTCGTCGAGGTGGGCAGCGCCGTTTCCACCCTCAAGGCGGGCGCGCGCGTGGGCTACAACTCAGCGGGGGTGGGAGCTTACGCTTCGCGGCGCGTCGTCAAGGCAGCGCGTTTGGTCTCGCTTCCCGACGACCTCGATTTCACGACCGCCGCCGCCTGCCTGTTGCGCGGCATGACAGTAGAATACTTGGTCTGTCGCACCTATCCCGTTCAGCGCGGGGAGCGCGTGTTGCTGATGGCAGCCGCAGGGGGAGTGGGGTTGCTCGCTGTGCAATGGTTGAAACGGCTGGGAGCCTTTGTCATTGGCTGCGTCGGCAGTGCTTCGAAGGCGTTGATCGCCAAACAACACGGCTGCGACGAGGTCATTCTCTACCGCAGCGAAAGCATCGCCGAACGCGTGCGCGCCATCACCGATGGCGAAGGCGTTGCGGTCGTCTACGATTCTGTAGGGGCGGCAACCTTTCGTGCTGCGCTCGATTCGCTCAAGGAGCGCGGCACGATGGTCTCCTTCGGCAACGCTTCGGGTGCGGTCGAAAAGTTCGATCTCGCGCTGCTCTCGCAGAAAGGCTCTCTGTTCATCACCCGTCCTAGCCTGCTCGCCTATGTCGCCTCGCGCGAAGACTTGGAGCTCTCGGCGGAGCGCCTTTTCGCCATGCTCGCAACAGGCTTGAAGGTCGAGGTCGCAGACACCCTCCCCCTCTCCGAAGCAGGCGAAGCCCATCGCCGCTTGGAGGCGCGCGAAACTAGCGGCGCGCTCGTCCTGCTGCCGTGATGCTCCGAGTGCTTTGACCGATGCATGCTCGCCCTCCTGCTCCGCATCAAGACTCCCTTGCGGACTCTTTCGGAGAATCCCTTGAAGCCCCTCTTCGTGCTCCTCTTCGTGCTCCCCTTCGTCCCCCTCTTCGTGCTCCCCTTGCCGAGCGTCTGCGACCGCAAGAGTTTCAACAGCTGCTGGGACAAGAAGCCCTGCTATCCGCCGACGCACCCTTAGGACGATTGCTGTTCGAGCAAGCGTCCTTGCCTTCGATGATTCTGTGGGGACCGCCGGGTTGCGGAAAGACTTCGCTTGCAAGGCTGCTCGCGCGCTACCAGCAAGCGCCTTTCGAAACACTTTCTGCGGTGTTCGGCTCGGTCGCCGAGTTGCGGCGCGTCTTTCAGCGCGCCGAGGCGGAGCGTCACGACGCGGAGCGTCACGACGCGGAGCGTCACGACGCGGAGCATTGCGACAAGGGTTTTGTTCTTTTCGTCGATGAGATTCACCATTTCTCTCGTGCGCAGCAGGAGGCTTTTCTGCCCGTCGTCGAGAGCGGGTTGATCACTTTGATCGGAGCGACGACGGAGAACCCGAGTTTTGCGTTGCGTGCTGCGTTGGTCTCGCGCTGTCGAGTTTTTGTGATGGAGGCATTGGACGAAGCGGCGTTGGAGCGATTGTTGTGTGCGAGCGAAAAGATGTTGGGTTTCAAACTTCCTCTGACGGAGGGCGCGCGGCAGAGGCT
>JABACB010000129.1 GCA_014237925.1 Alphaproteobacteria bacterium | reverse complement strand
CATTTGCGTTGTGCTAGCTGCGGCTATCCAGATGCAAAGATTAGAAAGTATTCATGGGTAAAATGGTACACCTAGCATGCAAGAGCTCGCATTTTTACTGACGGGCTTGGCTGGAGCAGCATCTGCTATGGCATTTGCAAAATTTCCGAAAAATACACCATCAATCAAAATCATAGGTGCAAACCCTCGCATACAAAGAGAAATTGCATACATGGGGGTAGAGCGAGACATACTTGTGAAAACTGTATCAAGACTCTACCAACAAGATACCAAAGTAGATGGTGAAAAACGTGGCAAATTGCTTTCAAAATACCAACACCAACTTGGTATAGTTTTGGCTAGAATTGAAAAACTAGAAACTGCAAGTAAACATCCAGACATGGGCCCTGTAGGTGATGGACTAGTTACTCTTATGGATCAAAAGCTTTCAACTCTTGATGAAAAGCTACACGAGATATCCACAAAGATTGCTGCAACATCTTTGGAAACAAAAGTGTATGAGAAACCTCCTCGCAAAGAATCAAAATCACGCATCCAAGTTCCCAAAATATCCAGCACTCAACAGCAAAAAATTTCCCAAACAGAAAACATACGCGAACGCGTAGAGATTACCACACTTACCCCTCTTGCAAAAGGATCTCAATCTTTTACTCCTCCAAAACCCAATGTCAAGATGCCTCAAACAACACTACAACAATCAGAATCAAAAACAGAATACAGACCAGTTATTGATACACCAAAACCAGACATACCCAAGCCCGTTGAGGCAAAGTACACCTCACTACAGCCAGACGTGAATATTCCAAAGCAAGAACCGTCTGCAATACCTCCAAAAGTTATCCAAGATCCGACTCTAGAGCCAGACGTGGATTTGGAAGATACATCGGATCTTGACAAACTCAAAAAAGACATTATGAAGACTTTGGAAAAATTAGACCAGGTAGAGGTGGAATAGACGTCATTTGATGGTGCCTTTGAGGCATTATCATCTGATGCTTTAAAGCTCGTAAAGAGTGGTCAAATACTAGGTCTTGGTAGCGGAAGGGCTGCCACGGCGTTTGTACGGGCTTTGGGTAAGCATTGTAAAAAAAACAACATTACTGTATATGGCGTGCCAACATCAATGCAAATTGCAGAGATTGCAAAATCAGTCAACATACCACTTGTTGCATCAGGTAAAATCGATACGGTTTTTGATGGTGCAGACCAGATAGATTCACATGGATATCTTATCAAGGGTGGGGGAGGCGCTCTGTTGCGCGAAAATATTCTTGCAAAAA
>JABACB010000128.1 GCA_014237925.1 Alphaproteobacteria bacterium | reverse complement strand
AAACAAGCCTGTAATTCATGATTATCACATATGTATATGATATTTACATGATATTATAGTGATTTATGTTACAATAATATCAACGCAAAGTGTGAACAATTATTATTCGTCACAGTAATTTGTGACATAATCACAGAATATGTGATGTTAGTGGAATTGCCGGATGCTACAAGTATTCTAACTGGTTTGCTCATATTTTTAGTTGGTTTTATTACTATAATCACATATTTTAAGGTAAAATCGTATCTAAATACTAAAAAAATACACAAGGATTTTGCACAATTAGAGCGTTTAGAATACTATGAACGACAATTAATCGACCTAAAGATAAGACTGGACACCATTGATTTGGAAAACGTGCCTAAATCTGAAATAATAAAGTCAAAAAAGGCATCAATCGAGCCTGCAAATACAGAACAGATCGAAAAAGATGAGAAATCCCAGATACCAGCCACTCAAATCATGCCTATTTCCAGGTATAGTGATGTGATTGATGCAATATTACACACAATCACAGATAAATCAATGACGTCACGTGATATACAAATCACAATAGGAAGAACAAGGGAACATACATCACGACTCATGAAAAAACTTTCAGCCGACGGTTTAGTGCAACGGCATGCCGGAACCAAACCCTTTGTTTACTCACTCACTGAGGAAGGCAAAAAACGACTTGAAATGTTACCAATGTTATCAAAATAGATTCAGAATGGACCATTTGTTTATTCACTTACTCGAGAAGCCAGAAAAACGATTTGAAATGTTACCAGTATTATCAAAATAGATCTAAAACCAACCAAGTTGTATGCAATAATGCGTTATTTGGCCAATGTGATCTTTACCCATATTTTATCCAAATAAGGGGGGTTATTTACCACAATTATTCTAGGCATGATTTTATTATTTGCCATAAAAAAATTTAATATTATAGATACAACATATATTCATATATCTAAACATATTTTCAGCATATTACTTATTTTATAATATATTATAATAATAAAATATATTATAATAATTAATTATGAAATGATTTTGTGTGTGTGAATTGGTTTTTGTCTGAATTCATGTTATTTTAGGGATGTTGTATGCTTTTATACTATTCGGCATATGAAGATATGAATTGGTTGTAAAAAGCTCGGCCATTTCGGGCATGTATAAAAAAACCCATGATGAACGACTGGAAGCCGTACGTAGATTTGCAGGTCTAAACAAGGCAGAGATTGATACTTTATGCTCTGCTGGAGGTATAGGATTTGCAGAAGCAGATCTCATGGTTGAAAATGCCATAGGTACGTTTGCCTTT
>JABACB010000127.1 GCA_014237925.1 Alphaproteobacteria bacterium | reverse complement strand
GCCGAGCCGCGCATCAAGTCTGCCCCCGTGTCAGCGGCTGCCGTGATCGTTCCCCCCGCATCCGTTGCCAGCGAAAGCCTGCCCAGTTCTGTGTTTTCAGCGCCGTAGTGGATGCTGTAGCGACCATCGGCATAGGCAGCATGCAGGATCTTCACCGAACCTGCTCCAGCCGCAACGATCACATTGCCTTCGGCGTCGCGAGAGAAAACAAAACTGTTAAGAGCTGTCGCATCTTTGAAATACAGCTTGCCGCCGTTCGTAGAGGCTGTCTCGCCTCGGATAGTGTCCGTTCCCCAATTTCCGCCGAAGACATAGATGTCCTCTCCTGCTCCACCCTCCAGAAAATCATCATCCCCGCCGCCGTAGAGCGTATCGACACCAGCGCCACCTGTCAGCGTGTCTACCCCCGCATGTCCGTAGAGCGTATCCGCACCTCCGCCGCCTTCCAGCGTATCCACGCCTGCAAAACCTAACAGCAAGTCGGCATCTTCTCCTCCCGTAAGAATCTCATCGCTCGTGCTGCCGAGGTGCAGTTTGCCCAGCTCCGTGTTGTCCGCACCGTAGGATATGCTGTAGCGACCATCGGCATAGGCAGCCTGCAGGATCTTCACCGAGTTGCCTGAGGAGAACCTGTCGCTGACAATCACATCGTTATTCTCATCGGTCGAGAAACGGAGATCGCCAATACCTGTCGCACTTTTGAACCACAATGTGCCGCCGTCCGTCAAGGCTGTCTCGCCTCGGATGGTATCCGCTCCCCAAGCTCCGCCGAAGACATAGGTGTCCTTACCTGCTCCGCCCTCTAGAAAATCATTGCCACCGCCACCGTAGAGCGTGTCTGCCCCTTCGCCGCCTTGAAGCGTGTCGATGCCCGCAAAACCGAAGAGCGTGTCTGCGCCCTCGCCGCCTGTCAGCGTGTTGTCTCCCGCATCGCCTGAAAGCCTGTCGTCCAATGACGAGCCAAGAAGATTTTCGATATTGACAAGGGTATCGCCCTCGGCATCGTCTCCAGAAATCAAACCCCTCAACAGATTGACCGTGACACCTTGTCCGTCGCCATCCGTATCCACCGAGCTCGCGTAGCTCGCCGTGTCCGCGCCATCGCCGCCATTGACGAGGTCTGCGCCCGCGCCCCCTTCCAGCGTGTCGCCGTCGTTGAAGCCGAACAGGCGGTCTGCACCCGCGCCGCCGTAGAGCGTGTCGTCGCCGTCTTGACCGACGAGAACATCGTCCCCGTCGCCACCTCGAAGGATGTCATTGCCCGCAAAGCCGTAGAGGCGATCGTTTCCTCCTTTTCCATCAAAGGTATCCACACCCGCCGAG
>JABACB010000126.1 GCA_014237925.1 Alphaproteobacteria bacterium | reverse complement strand
GGCGATAGAAAATTTCTGCCAAGGGGGTGTTGTTGTCAATTTCTTTTGCCAGTTCTATGGTGTGATGATAGAGAAGGTTAATGTTGCATTCTTGCGCGTCTTTGTGCGTCAGCACGGCTTGGATGCAATCGTGGGGTACAGGTTCGTGGAATCTGATGAAGTCGGGAAACCTTTCCAGTATGAAGTTGACAATTTCCTTCAACATTGCCTCATGTGGATAGAAAAGAAAAAAATGGTTTTCCGGATTCTTTATAGGAAGAATATCTAACGCAGATTTAATAGTATTTTCTAGAGGTAGAGATATATTTTTAAAGTGAAAATCTTTAACCAAATAAGATATAACAGTAAGAGCGCATCGTCGTAAGGCGAAGGGGTCGCCAGAGCCAGTGGGTTTTTCCCCTACGCTCCAAAGGGAGACAAGGGTGTCGATGTTGTCGGCAATCTCGATGATTGTTTCAGTGAGAGAATTTCCTGTGTCAACCATCCCTTCTGCCAACTCTTTTCCGATAAGTTTTTGTAAAGAAGGGAATTCACGAACAGTTTCTGTTGCCAGATCAAATTTTAACAGATCTACTTGTTTTTCAAACCAAGCGCAGTCGTACCTCTTGTCCAAAAAGAAATGATCGTTGTTTTTTTTTAATGCCTTAATAAGAATAGGGATCAGTTGTTTTGTGCGTTGGTTTTTGTCGGCGATTGTTCCCAATTTTGGATGAAATGTTATGTTGTGCAATTTATCAATCAATTCTTCTGCAGGAATTTTTTTGTCGCGTTTCAGCATAAATGCTGCGTCCGCCAGCCTTGCCCTCACCACGCGCTCAAAGCCTTTAATGATATTGTTTTTTTCTTGTTCTCCTATGATATGCGGAGTATTTGTGATGACAAAAAAATTATTTTCGTTTTCATTTTCATTTTCATTTTTACCGACATTTGTATCACGAATCATCTTTTGATGTTCGCTGAGAACCGCGTTGATTAAAAAAGGCGGTAAATTAATAAATTCTTTGTCAAAGTGCCCTTTAAGAACGACAGGGCATTCAACCAAGCACGCATTTTCTTCCATAAGACAATAGCTTTTAGATTGAGCTTTTTGATAATCATAAGTAAGTTTGCCTTCAATTTCTTCCAAAATAGTATCGAGTCTTTTTTGATAATCTGGCTCCACATAGTTTTTACGCAACTTGTCTTCGTAGTCTTGTATGCCCGTGACAACAATGGCATCGGGCGCAGCGAAGGGATGCCCGCGCGTCTCGTTTGTGAAAGTTAACTTCTCCTCGCCACCAAGTTCTAATTCACCCTTCACCCCCTCCCCCGCAAACACCGCCATAATATGCA
>JABACB010000125.1 GCA_014237925.1 Alphaproteobacteria bacterium | reverse complement strand
CAATGATATCCTCAACGGTGGGGCAGGTGCGGACAGGCTCGACGGTGGCGAAGGCACGGACACGGCAAGCTACGCCACCTCCAATAACGGTGTTAGGGTCAGCCTCGCCCTCGCAGAAGGCAGCGCCCAAACAGCCAGAGTCCCAGGCACAACCGACGACGCAATTGGCGATATCCTCAGCGGCATCGAGAACCTCGTCGGCTCGCCTGAAGGCGACATCCTCACAGGTAATGGTGGACCCAACACCCTCAGCGGTTTGGCAGGTGGTGACACGCTCAACGGTAACGGTGGCGATGACACGCTCAACGGTGGCGGTGGCGATGACACGCTCGACGGTGGGGCAGGTGCGGACACGCTCAGCGGAGGGACAGAGGATGACACGCTCACGGGTGGCGCAGGTGCGGACACGCTCACGGGTGGCGATGGCACGGATACGGCAAGCTACGCCACCTCCGGTAACGGTGTTGCCGTCAGCCTCGCCCTTGCGGAAGGCAGTGCCCAAACAGCCAGATCCCAAGGCACAACCGACGACGCGGTTGGCGATAGGCTCAGCGGCATCGAAAACCTCGTGGGTTCGGCTCACAACGACATCCTCACAGGTGCCGATGGAGAAGCCAACACGCTCGACGGTGGCCTTGGCAATGACATCCTCTCAGGTGGCGGTGGCGATGACACGCTCGACGGTGGTGCGGGTGCGGGTACGGACACGCTCACGGGTGGCGCTGGCGATGACACGCTCTACGGTAGGGATGGCGATGATATCCTCAACGGTGGTGCGGGTACGGACACGCTCGAAGGTGGCGCTGGCGATGACATGCTCACAGGCGGTGGGGGGGCGGACACCATCACGGGTGGCGCAGGCACGGACACGGCGAGCTACACCGCCTACAATCGCGGTGTTACCATCGACCTCTCCGCTAACACAGTCTTTGCCACCATCGCAGAGGACGGCGCAAGCAACCCTAATAGAGATACCCTCAGCGGCATCGAAAACCTTGAGGGCTCGGCTGCCAACGACGACTTCACGGGTGACGGAAAAGCCAACACCCTCAGCGGTGGCATTGGCGATGATATCCTCAACGGTGGCGGTGGGGATGATATCCTCAACGGTGGGGCAGGTATTGACACCCTCGAAGGTGGGGCAGGTATTGACACCCTCAACGGTGGGACAGACAATGATATCCTCAACGGTGCTGCAGGCGATGACACGCTCACGGGTGGCGATGGCGATGACATGCTCACAGGTGGCGGTGGTGCGGACACCATCACGGGTGGCGCAGATGTGGATACGGCAAGCTACACCGCCTCTAGTGGCGGTGTTACCATCGATCTCTCCGCT
>JABACB010000124.1:654-1350 GCA_014237925.1 Alphaproteobacteria bacterium | reverse complement strand
GGTATATTGCGTCATTTGTGGTTACAGACGGTATTTGATCTAGGTTTGTGAACTGGGTTGTATGAGATACGATCGTATCATTTACTTTAAAATCGAGTGTTAGCACATCGCCTGCTTTAGCGTATGCAGGATTTGAATTACTGCTCTCAAATGTAAGAGGATAATTTAGGTTTATGAATTGAATGTCTTTATCAGCAGTAGATGAAGCCATGGCATATGTTGATAAACCAATGGTGGTGGTGGTAATAAAGTTTACACTAGCTAGTTCCGTATAGTCACCTACATCATCGCTGATAGATGATACTGGAGTTGGCTGGTATGGGTTTGTAATGTCTATGATTTGAACACCATGATCACTATTTGATGCCACTAGTGCATACGTTGATGAGTCGATGGTAATGATGGTAATAGAGATCGCACCATCTAGTTCATCATAGCCACCTGAACCATCGGTAACATGTGATGCTGCAATTGGAGTGTATGGGTCTGTAATGTCTATGATTTGAACACCGTCATCATTATATGATGCCACCAAGGCATATGTTGATGAACCGATGGTGGCGGTGGTAATATGTCGTACATTATCTAGTGTTGTAAAGCCGCCTTGACCATCGGTAATAGATTTTGCTGCAATTGGGTTTGATGGGGTTGTAATATTTATGATTTGAACGCCGTCATCAGTTGAGGCTGCCACCA
>JABACB010000124.1:0-644 GCA_014237925.1 Alphaproteobacteria bacterium | reverse complement strand
AGACAGGGCAGACGTTGATGAGCCGATGGTTGTAGTGGTGATAGAACTTGCAGAGGATAGTTCCGTAAAGTTGCCCTGACCATCGCTAACTGCCGATACTGCTACGGGGTTTGAGGGATCTGTAATGTCTATGATTTGAACGCCGTTATCAATTGAAGCTGCCACCAAGGCATACGTTGATGAGCCAATTGTGGTGGTGGTAATATATTGTGCACCAGATAGTTCCGTATAATTTGAACCATCGGTAACTGCGGATGCTGGAGTTGGGCTAGATGGGTTTGTAATGTTTATGATTTGAACGCCGTTATTACCTGAGGATGCCACCAAGGCATACGTTGACGAGCCGATGGTGGTGGTAGCGATAGAGAGTGCAAAGGCTAGTGTCGTAAAGTTATCCTGGCCATCGGTAACTGCCGATATTGGAGTTGGCGCGTATGGGTTTGTAATGTCTATGATTTGAACTCCATGATCAAAATAGGATGCCACTAGGGCATACGTTGATGAGCCAATTGTGGTGGTGGCTATAGATTGTACACTGTTTAGTGTCGTAAAGCCGTCCTGACCATCGGTAACGTATGCCACAAAAGAAGGAGAAGCAGGATTAGTTACGTTTGTGATCAACACGCCGCTAGAATGTGCAGATA
>JABACB010000123.1 GCA_014237925.1 Alphaproteobacteria bacterium | reverse complement strand
CCAAATACGCCGTATCGTATAGAAAGAAATGGATTTACTTCTGCTATGACAGAAACCGCCGAACCATCTATTCCATACTGTGAAATTGATGCCGTATTTTCATCTATGGGTACGATTTGGGTTGCAACTGCAATATGTGCTAGCTGGATGGTTACATTTACACCATCCATCGTTGTATGGATTTTTTTGGCCCCTGGCATTATGGGGATCATAATTGCTGAACCTGCTTCATAACTGGCATCAAGATATGGAATAGTCAGATTGTTTACAACGACATTTTCAACTGTGGTTGCAACAGGCAATGACCATCTCACATATGCATGTGGCACGTAGATCAACTTTCCGTCCTTAGAAGGTGGAATGTGTATTATTTCTTCATTAACTACATCCACCATCAACGAATCAAATTCTCCAACATATCCTGTAGAATTTGGGTACATTCTGAGTACTCCTCCTATAATATCCCTTGTGCCAAAATCAACATCTACAACAGGTTGTAAAATAGTTCCAGAGGAATCCGTTATTGAAACAGCCGATGTAAATCCATTTCTTTCTATACGATATGGCGTATTTGGCACAAGACCAGTTATTTTAAAATACGGTGATTTGGGTGTAAGTGTTTCTCCTTTGAGCCATACGCCAACAACATCGTTGTTTGTAACAGTAATGTTGGCAGAATATGGAATTGTAATCGTTGCTTCATAATATATTTGGCTTCCAAATATTCCTGTACTGACATTCGGTTTGTTGGAACCAAACGCCGTAGTTATTTCTCGTATGTATAATTGTGGTACGTCATTAGAATCGTAACAATTTTTTATTTTTAAGTGTCTAAATATTCCATCATAATTTATATTGATTAGTCCATCATTGTTATAATATATTCTATATCTCCCAAGTTCTTTAAACTCTTCATCGTTTGTATCTACATATACACATAGATATACAAAATAACCATTCGAACGTACTAAATCTATATTTATAGACTCAAGTGTGCGATATGATGTAGTTTTAAAATCAAAATTTATTTCATTTTGATCTGATTTTACGACAGCATATGTTCCTACATTTTCATCAAAAGCTGAGTTTAAATCTATTACATCATCTGACCATACAGTAATATTTTCAGGAACAACAGAAACACGTAAAACAGTTTCTACAGAAGTTGATAAATTATCAGGTCTTCCAGAAATTTCCACCATGGAACCTTCTTGCATTCTACCGCTTATTCGTACGGTTTGGTTAGCTAGTTGCGGATCTAACTCTACTAGAAATTTACCTTTTCCATAAAATACCAAATGTTGATTACTATATCCTGCATAGCTACCATCATCATAATTCCTACTAACATATTTCAAAATGTTTGGCAACAGATTATT
>JABACB010000122.1 GCA_014237925.1 Alphaproteobacteria bacterium | reverse complement strand
CGGGCGTAGATACCATCGACGGCGGCGCGGGCGTAGATACCATCGACGGCGGCGCAGACAACGACATCATCGACGGCGGCGACGGCGTAGATACCATCGAAGGCGGTGCGGGCAACGACATGCTTACAGGCGGCTTGGGCGAGGACATCTATGTCTATCATTATTACACCGCCGTAGACGGAAGAAAGGACGGAAAGGATACCATCACGGAAACCACCGAAGCGGTCGCAAACATTATCCGCCTCTATGTTGCCGATCCGACAAACGCATGGAACACCGATACGGATGACTTCCTGACAGGAACAGGCTTGATAGGCTTCAAAAACCACAATGCCAATCAGGTGCGTCTGACCTTCGAGGACAGCGATGACCACTACATCGTCTTGTCCAAGTCCGACCTTGAGAACGCGAACAAAAAATTCCAACTGGAGATTTACGACAACACGGACACAATCGTGGACAGCGTCACGGCGGAGGATCTCTCGACGGCTTACCTGGAGTTCGCGCGCGAAACCGATACCAAGGATTACACTTACAACTCAGGTGGTACCCTCCCCACCTTGACGGGCTCAGGCGCTGTGACCATGACGATAAGCGCTTTAGCGATCGATTTTATGGGCGACACCACACTTGACGACTATCTCCAGACCTTGTTATCGAGTGGAAGGTTTTCTTACACGAAGGACAGCGATCAGCTCACGCTCACCTTCGGCGACGGCAGTAGCTATCCTAAGGAGAGCGTCATCCTCAGCGTTCCCACGTCTGAGGTCACTATCCAAAACACGGCATCGACTTTCACAGTGCCAGCGGACGGCTTCATCTCCAAACTGGACGCCTATACCGTGCGCGCTCCCGCTCAAGTTAAGGCGGATACGCACCTTGTCTTGGGTTCTGCGACGGAGCAAACCGCAGATTTCTCGGCACTTACGGAGCAGGTTGATCTCGACCTTGCGAGCCGAACAGGGACGCTCGGCTCGCACGCCATCGCCGTCTTTGATATCGAGCATATAACGGGCGGCTCAGGCAACGACATCCTCACGGGCAACGACAATGCCAACATTCTCATAGGTGGCGCAGGCACGGACACGCTTACAGGCGGCGCGGGCAACGACATGCTTACAGGCGGCGCGGGCGTAGATACCATCGACGGCGGCGCGGGCGTAGATACCATCGACGGCGGCGCGGGCGACGACATCATCGACGGCGGCGCAGACAACGACATCCTTACAGGCGGCGCAGACAACGACATCCTTACAGGCGGCGACGGCGTAGATACCCTCAGAGGCGGCGCGGGCGACGACACGCTCTACGGCGGCGCAGAAGAAGACGACCTCGACGGAGGAACAAACACAGACGGCACAGACGATAGCGATACCCTC
>JABACB010000121.1 GCA_014237925.1 Alphaproteobacteria bacterium | reverse complement strand
TTCGGAGGACGTGGATTGAAACACCTATCCCGATGAAGTCAAACACAAACTCGCTTGGTGACACAACGTCCTCTTCGGAGGACGTGGATTGAAACAGAGAAGTGTGAAACGCCTTGAATGATTTCGTCGAATGACACAACGTCCTCTTCGGAGGACGTGGATTGAAACATGTTTGTAGATTTGCAAGGCATGGATCCACGGCGAGACACAACGTCCTCTTCGGAGGACGTGGATTGAAACAGTTGCAAGGGGGGGGGGGGTAATACGTGCCAATTAGTAGACACAACGTCCTCTTCGGAGGACGTGGATTGAAACAACGGTATTGACCGAAATGGCTCATTTACCCAAACATAACGTCCTCTTCGGAGGACGTGGATTGAAACATTTTAGTTAGTGAAAGTTGATAAGTCAATTTTGACACAACGTCCTCTTCGGAGGACGTGGATTGAAACAATTATCCCATCTCTCATTGAAGTGTTTCCAGGTAGGACACAACGTCCTCTTCGGAGGACGTGGATTGAAACGTTACATTTACCTACCCCTCTGAAGTCAAACACAAGACACAACGTCCTCTTCGGAGGACGTGGATTGAAACATCAAAGACCTTGTCGCAAACGCACCACATGATTGACACAACGTCCTCTTCGGAGGACGTGGATTGAAACTATTACTGTAGGTCTAATGAAGTTAAAGTCAGAAGACACAACGTCCTCTTCGGAGGACGTGGATTGAAACAGCATATCATTACCATGTATCCCTGTTGTGAGTTGGACACAACGTCCTCTTCGGAGGACGTGGATTGAAACAGAGTTACCTCTATACTTTGCAAGCCCCTTTTCAAGACACAACGTCCTCTTCGGAGGACGTGGATTGAAACACCTTAGTGCTCAATTACTGGCACGGGTCTGCCTCGACACAACGTCCTCTTCGGAGGACGTGGATTGAAACGGCATCAAGAATCCAAAAGATGCACCAACAAGTGAGACACAACGTCCTCTTCGGAGGACGTGGATTGAAACTTTAGGCGTTAATGTTGTTAATATGCTGTCTGTAGACACAACGTCCTCTTCGGAGGACGTGGATTGAAACTAGAAAAGCAATCCCACAACGCAAAACAGTAAATGACATAACGTCCTCTTCGGAGGACGTGGATTGAAACATACCTAATACATGAGTGAATACATAAACCAAATAAGACACAACGTCCTCTTCGGAGGACGTGGATTGAAACAAAAAGTAGAGCCCGATCCACGTGCTGATGGTGATCGACACAACGTCCTCTTCGGAGGACGTGGATTGAAACCAGCTCATTGACGTAAGTACAGCACTAAGTAAGTTGGACACAACGTCCTCTTCGGAGGACGTGGATTGAAACCAGCTCATTGACGTAAGTA
>JABACB010000120.1 GCA_014237925.1 Alphaproteobacteria bacterium | reverse complement strand
CCTGTTTATCCGCTAGAGTGAGATCGACGGTGACCCCCTCATTCGAGTTTGCGTAGCTTGCGGTATCTCTACCGTCGCCGCCGTCGATCGTGTTGGCATTGCTATCGCCCGCAAGCGTGTCGTCGAAAGCCGAGCCGACAATGTTCTCGATGTTGCTAACTGCCAGCGCATGCTCGTCCGTCGTTCCCGTTCTCAATGTTCCCACTCCTGTCGCAAGGTCGAGGACGACCTTCTCCGTCAAACCCGAGAAATCGGCGGTGTCGTCCGTTCCCAGCTCTGTTCCTTGTACGAGGTAAGTGTTGTCGGCGTTGGTGTTGGTGACTGCGTCAGGCGAGGAGACGGTATAGGCATCCAGAGCATCGATGAACTCGCTCGTAGAAGCCGCGTATGTAAGATCGGTGCCTGTTGCCAGCGTGAAGGTGATCTGCGGTGGCGAGATGTTGAGGGTGACCTGTTGTTTGGGAAAGTTCGTAGTACCGTCGCCGAAGGTAAGGATGAGTTCACTTCCGTCATCTTCATAAGAAAACTTTCCACTCGACAACAAAGCTTGGAGTTGCTGGATCTTGATATGGGTACTATCAAAAGCGATCCCCAACGCATCGATATTGATGGTCACAGCGCCTGAGCCCGTCAGGTTGGGGGCATCATTTGTTCCGTAGGTGAAACTCTTGGAGGCGGACTCACGCACGAACTCTTCGTAGATATTGGAAAGCTCGTCAGCCGAGATCGTATCATCGGGTGTCGTGCCTGTGTTGCTGTCATCGTAAATTTCCAGTTGGAATCTTTTATTCGCATTCTCAAGATCGACCTTGTTGAGAATGATGTAGTTGGCGTCGTCGAAGAAAAGGCGCACCTTTCCTGATTCGTGATTTTCGAAGCTAATCAACCCCGTCAGCCTGTTCGAATCGGCTACCCATGCGGTTGCATGGTCGGCGACATAAAGGCGCAAGGTGTTTCCTGTATCCTCTTCTGTGATCGTGTCGATGCCGTCCTTTCTGTCATTGGTTGTATCGTAGTGATAGATATAGGTGTCCGCGCCCACCCCGCCCGTAAGCGTGTCGTCGCCCGCGCCGCCCTCCAAGATGTCGTTGCCCGTGCCGCCAGTAAGCGTGTCTCCTCCCGCGCCGCCCTCGATGGTGTTCGCGTCACCATTTCCACTGATGAAGTCAGTAACTTTGCTTCCTACGATGTTTTCAATGTTGTCAAGCACCACAGCGTGATTACCAAGGAAGTTGCCTGTTCTCGCCTTAAGATTGATGACGGCAACAACGCTCAAGTCTGAGAAATCGGCGGTGTCGTCGGTTCCCACCTCTGATCCTAGGATGAGGTAAGTGTCGGTTGTAGCTTTGTAGTTGTTGTTCCCATCATCCGTGTTGACGGTATAGCGATTCAAATCAG
>JABACB010000011.1 GCA_014237925.1 Alphaproteobacteria bacterium | reverse complement strand
AGCACGCAAGCCAAAGACTCGCCGATCCCCGTTGCAGAATATATTTATCGGGGGTATAACACAACTCCAGCATCACCTTCTTCCCCACAGAAAAATGATGAAAAACCTTAACCCACCCCGCCGACTGTTTTTCCAACACGCTGTAGGCGATGTTGTCGCGCGGTAGAGAGGGAGCGCCCGGAAGATATTTTTTGACACGCGCTTCTTGACGAGTATTCATAATTCGACCTCCCATGCAGTTTGAGGAGCGAGAGTGTCCATCGAAAGAGACGACACCGTGTAGAAATTGATGCTACCCTGCATACGCACGACTTCAAGAATTTGTAAAAACCGCTCTCGAATACCTGCCTGCGCAAAAGCAGAAAAGGAGCGTGTCGAGCGCAATGCAAGCGACAGAGAGCGCTCGAAAACATCAACTTCAATTTCTATGGGACCTGTGGATTCCAACTCGGTTGCAAGGATAATTCTGTCGTTGTTTTTTTCTCTGTTTTTCTTCCGCCGCTTCTGCGAAAGGTAGAGCGTGACTTTGCCAAGTCGCCCTTCGAGCGCAACGGGCAGAACCCATATCTTCCAAAAGCCGCCGGCTTTGTCGCGCACGAGGTAGCTGTCCAATACTTTTTCAACCCCATCACCCTCGCCCGCGCTGACGGAAGCGGCCGTGTGCGCCAAGCGTTTCGAAAAATACGGATCGCACAAAAAAGGCAATTGTTGCGAAACAAACCGTTGCAATTCTTTCGGAGACAAGGCGTAGAGTTGCCGAAAAACACTGGCCGCAGAAAGATCTTCCGTATGTCGAACTGTTGCCGTTCTGCTCGATGGAAATTGCCCTCCGTCACTGCGAGAAGACTGCGAGAGCCCAGGATCGCGTTCCCAACGCAAAAGCTTGGTCAATGGAGAAAGAATTTCCATCAAGAATTGTCGTTCGCTCCATGAGGAAACGTTCTGGCAAGCTTGGCTAGATCTTGGGCGGCAGGCGCATGCGGAGCAAAGGTCAGCAAGGGTTCGCGGTTGCGAATCGCCTCAACAAGATTCAAGTCGCGGCGCACGATCCCTTTCAGGCGCAAGTCGTAGTTTAAAAAATTACGGCATGTGCGCTGCAACGATTCGAAAGCCTGCTCGGCGCGGCGCTCCGTCTCCGCCATGTTCACGACAACCGAGAGGCGCGCTTCGGGCTGGCGACGTAAAATGATCTTGACGAGCGCGTAAGCATCCGTCAGAGAGGTGGGTTCGTCGTTGACGACGAGCAGCGTTTCATCGGAGGCGACGGTCAGCCAGCGCACGGTGCGATCGATCCCGGCACCCAGGTCTATGATCAGCGTTTGGTAGTCGAGAGCGAGCTCGAGCAAATCCTCCACGAGTTTTTGCAACGACGGCGGGGCAAGGTCGGCGAAACTGGCGCTCCCCGATTTGCCGACGATGGTATCGAAAGTGCCTTGCGGTGCGCGCACGACGCAATCTTTGAGAAGACATTGTCCCCTGAGCGCCTCAGCGAGATGGTGTTGCGGCATGACGCCGAGTTGTATGTCGATGTTGGCGAGCCCAAGGTCGGCGTCGAAGAGGAGTGTCTTCCTTCCCAAATCAGCGAAGCAGTGCGCCAGCGCGATGGCGACGGCGGTCTTGCCGACGCCGCCTTTTCCTGACGCGACAGCGATTTGGTAGGGTTTGCGCGAAGAGAGACCCTTTCGGTTTACGCCTGCTGTGCGCGGGCTTTGCGTCGAGGCTGGGGGGAGGTTTATGGGTGGTGCTTTGTCGTCGGGGGTGCTGTTGGGTGAAGCGTGTGAGGTGGCGAGAACGGACTTTCGCGTGTTGAGACGCTGCGTTTGCAGGAAGCTTTGCGGAACATCTTTCAGGCAGCGTTCGGCGAGCGAACGGGCGGAGAGGGGTTCGAGCCCTTGCGCAATGTGCGGGCGCGGGCTGACATAGGCGATGTTGAGTGCGGCGTGTCGAGCGATGGCGATCGCGCGTCCGAGCCTTCGGTCGATGTCTTCGCCCGTGATGATGAGGTGTTTGCAGTTCTGCACGGGGAAGGCATCCACCAAATCGATGCCCGCTTGGATATCGACCCATGTCGGCATGACCAGCACCGGCACGATCGAGGCATGCTGCGTGAGATTGTGGAGGACGGCTCGTTCTTCTTTCGCGTGAGGATTGATTCCCGGCGCGTCGATGAAGAGCAGATCTCGAGAGCTTTTGTCCTCGATGAGCTTTTGGAAACGTTGTTGCGAGCGGCAATGGAAGAAGCGGCAAGCGACCTTCTCGGCGTACATTTCGAGCTGTTCGGCGCCGCCCGTGCGCAAGCTGTCGCTCGAGACTAAGGTCGGATGGTCGCCTGCGCAACGCGCGATCCACGCAGCTTTGACGCAAGTGGCGGTCTTGCCGCTGCCCGGAGGACCGAAGAAGAGGAAGCGACGTTGCCGTCGATCCTGCCACAGGGTTTGCAAGGGTTGGAAGCACAAGATCCGTTCGAACGCCGAGGCAAGGACTTCTTCGTCGGCGCGGCGATGGCGCTGGTCGGCGGCGAGATCGAGAATCTCCTCAGCGATTTCAAAGGGAAGCTGGTGCCACGCGAGCGCACGCGCGAGGTCGGCGGCTTGACGTTGTGGCATGGATTTGCGCCTGTCCTGCTGCCATTCTTCTTTGCCCGCGCTGTTCGTAGCGTCTTTGGGCTCCAGCGCGCAGACGATTCTGTAGCCTTCCTTGCCCAAGTCGTGCGTGGCTGCGATGAGTGCATCCTCGCCGAGATCTTGGCGCACTTGTGCGCGTGCGGCGGCGAGCGTTTCGGCTTGGAAGTTTTTGTAGCGCACGATGTGTTACAAGGAGATGGCGGCGGGGATCGCGGGGGGGATCAAATTTGCGCGACCGTGCGCAAGGTGATACGCGGATGGATCTCGGCTTGCGAGAGGACGGCGACTTGCGGTTTCGCGCGCTCGATGATGGAGCGCACATAGGGTCTGAGCACGGGGGCGACGACGAGGACGGGCAAGGGTTCTCCGAAGGGGTAGGCATCGTAGATGTTGCGCAGCTTGACGATGAAGTCTTGCAGGCGCGAAGGCGGCATGGCGAGTTGGCGGTTCTTTCCTTCGCCGCTGAGCGCTTCGAGGAAGTTGCGGTTCCACTGCGCCGAGAAGGAGACGATCGGAAGCTGCTGTTTCTTGTCGAGGTAGGCGGTGCAGATCTGACGAGCGAGTCGAGTGCGTACATGCTCGACGATGGGGGCGATCTCGCTGCCGCTGCTCACCTCCGAGATCGCTTCGATGACGGTCGCAAGGTCCCTGATCGAGACTCGTTCGCTCAGCAAGCCTTGCAACACGCGATGGAGAAGGCTGACGCTCACCACTTGCGGCACGATGTCGGCGATGAACTTGCGCTGTCCTTCAGGCAACGAGTCGACGAGTCGTTGTGTCTCGCTGTAGGAGAGCAGCTCCGCCATGTGATCCTTGATGACCTCGGCGAGGTGGGTTGTGAGAATCGTCGCCGTGTTGACAACCGTCAGCCCTTGGAACATGGCATCCTCGCGCGCCTGCTCGGAGATCCATTTCGCGGGCAGGTTGAAGATCGGATCGATCGTCTTTTCGCCCGCGATTGCAATCTCTTCGCCTTGCGGGCTCATGGCAAGCACCATGTTGGCTCGCAGGTCGGCTTTCGCTGCGATCATCTCTTTCACCAAAATGATGTAGCCGTTCGCGCTCAGCTTGAGGTTGTCTTGCATTCGGATCGCGGGGGTGACGAATCCGTGGTCTAGGATGATCTGCTTTCTGAGAGCTCGAATTTGTCTCGGCAGCTGCGGCATGTCCTCGTCTTCGCGGATCAGAGCGAGCAGTCCGTATCCGATCTCGAGGCGCAGGACGTCGATGCGGAGCGTCTTTTCGATGTCGTCGTCGTCTTCGACCGCTTGGGTCTTCTGCGCCTCCTCCTTCTCTTGCGCGTCAGCGGTGTCGCGCCCTTGCTGCTGGCGCATGAGGTGGAGGGCAGCAGCCGCGGCGATGCTGGACATGAGCGCAAACGGCAGGATGGGAAGCCCTGGAATGAAGCCGAACAGCAACATCAGAGCTGCAACCATCCACAGGGCGTAGGGGTGTTTTCCCAGCTGTCCGTAGAGAGCTTTCTGCATCGTCTCGCGGCTGCCCGTCTTGGTTACCAACAATCCCGCCGCCGTCGAGACGATGAGGGCGGGAAGTTGGCTCACCAGCCCGTCGCCGATGGTCAGCACGGTGTAGTTTTGCGCCGCCTCGCCTGCACTCAGCCCCTGCTGGACGATGCCGATGATCATGCCGCCGACGATGTTGATGAAGGTGATCAGCAGTCCTGCGATGGCATCGCCGCGCACGAACTTGGACGCGCCGTCCATGGCGCCGTAGAAGTTTCCTTCGCTCTCGAGCTCGCGGCGCCTTTCGCGCGCCTGATCTTCGGGGATCAGCCCCGACGAGAGGTCTGCGTCGATCGCCATCTGCCGCCCTGGCATGGCGTCGAGGGTAAAGCGCGCCGCGACCTCGGCGATTCTGCCCGCGCCGCGCGTGATGACGATGAAGTTGATGATGACGAGAATCGAGAAGATGATCACCCCGATCACATAGTTGTTGCCTGCAACGAAGCCGCCGAAGGCTTGGATGACCTTGCCCGCGGCGTCGGTGCCTTCGTGCCCTCGGCTGAGAATGAGCCTTGTGGAGGCGACATTCAACCCGAGCCGTAGCATAGTGGCAATCAGGAGGATGGTCGGGAAGGCGTTGATCTCGATGGGATTGGCGATCAGCATCACGACGATGAGAATGAAAATGGCGAAGCCGAGCGAAAGTGCGAGCGCGATGTCGAGGATCCAAGTCGGCAGAGGAACGAGCAACAGGACGAGGATCATCAAGATGCCTAGCGGCACGGCGAGATCGGTGAGCGCACCCAACCTGTTGAGCCCTTGCAACAGCGAGGGCGGGGGCGGGGTTGAGGAGGAGGCGGGTTGTTCGGGGGTGGCCATCGTTTGAACGCGTTCTCGTCCCCTTACGGAGCGTCGTTTGAAATCGCTCGTGCCTTAGCTCGTCCCTTAGGGAGAAGTCTCTTGTTGCTCGACGACATGTCCTTCGCTCGCGTAGCGATCGAGCTTGCGGCGCAGCAGGCGAATCGAAATACCGAGAATGCTCGCAGCCTGATGATAGTCGCCCTGTGCGCCTGAAAGGGTTTCCAACACAGCTTCGCGCTCCACCTTCGCAAGCTTGTTTCCCCGCGCATGGTCAGCTCCTGAGCCTGGAGACTTTGTTTTTTCAAGCTCTTCAGTCTCGTTTTGCGCCTGCTCGTAGAAGGGAAGGGTTTGCGGCTGGATCTGCTCGCCTTCCGCCAGCAGGACGGCGCGATGGACAGCGTTTTCGAGCTCGCGGATGTTGCCGCTCCATGCATGCTGCGTGAGAGCTTCGATGGCTTCCGAAGAAAAGGGTTTTTGCTCCATGGCGTTCTCGTCGGCGTACTTGCGAGCGAAATGCTCGGCGAGCAGAACGATGTCGTCCTTGCGCGCGCGCAGCGGCGGCAGGGTGAGCGAGACGACATTGAGACGGAAGTAGAGGTCTTCGCGGAAGCTGCCGCCGTTGCACGCCTCTTGCAAGTTGCGGTTGCTGGTCGCCAAGATGCGCACATTGACCTTGACGGGTTTTGTTGCGCCCAAACGGTCGATTTCGCGCTCCTGTATTGCACGCAGCAGCTTGGCTTGCAGGCGCATATCCATCTCGCTGATCTCGTCGAGCAGCAGGGTGCCTGCGTTCGCCTGTTCGAACTTTCCCAAGCGTCGCGCGACCGCTCCACTGAAGGCGCCCTTCTCGTGTCCGAAGAGTTCGGATTCCAGCAGCGTCTCAGGAATCGCTGCGCAGTTGACGGCAACGAAAGGCATGCCCTTGCGCTTGCTGCCTGCATGGATGTGTCGCGCGAGAACCTCCTTGCCCGTTCCCGATTCTCCGAGGATGAGAACGGAGGCGTCGCTTTTGGCGATCTTGTTGGCTGTCAGAACGACCTTGTCCATCGCTGCGCTACGGTAGATCATGTCCGACTGCTCTTCGACGGCGCTTTCCAGCAAAGCTGCGATGATGTCGGGGTCTGGCGGCAAGGGCAGATATTCTACCGCACCCGCCTTGATGGCTTTGACCGCGTGTTTCGCGTCCGCTCCCAGCCCGCAAGCGACAAGGGTTGCGGCGATTCGCTGCTCTCTCAAGTTCTGAGCGAACGAGGGGATGTCACACTTGTCGTCGATCAGCACGAGGTCGAAAGAGACATCGCCGCACAGCATGTCGACGGCTTGCGCAGGCGCATCGACATGACATATTTGACAACCGCGCTTCTGAGCGACAGAGGAAGCTTTCGTCAGATATCCTTCGAGTGCGCCGACGATCAAAAGTTTCATCGGTCAGTCGTTGTCGAAAAGTTGTTCTCTCGCCGGCAAGAGCGCGTTGAGCAACATCCTGAGTCGTCGCGGATTCTCCTGCCTGCGGATGGAGATGGCAGCCGAGATGTACATACGGTTGACCATATCTTCTTCTTCGGAGTTCTGCTCGAGCTTGCTGACGAGCGGTGTGAAGACCATGTTGGAAAGGATGACACCGTAGAAGGTTGTTAGCAGAGCGACCGCCATGCTGGGTCCTATCGTTGAGGGGTCGTCGAGCTGGGCGAGCATTTGTACGAGTCCGACCAAAGTACCGATCAAGCCCATCGCAGGAGAAAGTCCTGCACCGCGTCTGAGGATGGTGATCGATCGGTTGCGCGCTTGAGAGATTTGCTGAGCCTCGTTGGAAAGAATGCGTGATATGTCGGTGTCGGTAGCGCCCTCTGCGATGAGACGCAACCCCTTGGTGAGCAGGGGTTGTCCTGTGACCTGCTGGACGGTGTTTTGGAATTGCAGCATGCCTCTCTGTCGCGCGACTTGCGACATTTGGAAGAGCTGCTCTGCCACTTCGTGCGGCGCGTTTTTGTCGCGCGAGATTGCTGTCAGCGCATAGGAGAGTCCTTCGCGCAGGTCTCTGAGGGTAAAGCATGCCATCAGCACGCCGAAGGTTCCGCCGAGCACGATCATCATCGAGGGCGGATTGATGAAAGCTCCCGCCGATCCCCCTGTGAAGATGGCGATCGCAACGAAGGCGAAGCCAGCGAACAACCCAAAGACTGTGGCAAAGTCGAAGGTATAGTACCTGCGAACAAGGCGGATTTGGGTTGTTGTGGCGGTTTCCTGAGTAGCCATAGAGTGATCTCCTGGAGTGGTCTCCTATATCGTTATTCGATTCGAATAATCTCGGTGATGCTGATCGCGAGTCGATTCTCGCTCACAACCACCTCGCCGCGCGCAACGAGGCGATCGTTGACATAGATGTCGATCGCTTCGCCGACCTTGCGATCCAGCTCGACGACCGATCCCGAGCGCAACTTGAGCAGATCACGAACTTGCAGACGCACCTTGCCGAGAACCGCCGACACGCGCACAGGCACATTGCGGACGATCTCCAAATCCTGCGTCGGAGACATGCCGCTCGGCTGGGGCGAGTCGGACAAAAGGTTTCCGCCCAAAAAGTCGTCGTCGCTCACGCTGCAGCCTCCTTATGATGCTCGCTCGCTCCGTCTTGCGTCTCCGTCGCTTTTTTCTCGGCTGTCTCAGTCGTCTCGGCTGTCTCAGTCGCCTCGACTGTCTCAGTCGTCTCGACTGTCTCGGTCGTCTCGGCTTCGCTGCTCGCGGCGGTCGGCAGGTGCTGTTGCAGCGCCTGTTTCACCTCTTGCCACAAGGAGAGGAATCGCCGTTCGACCTCGCCCTCTGCCCAAGCGATTCTGCAATCGGCGATCGCAAACGAAGGATCGAACCGAAACGAGACGAGGCTCTTGTTGCAAGCAAACACCCTCTCCCGTAGCAGCTCGGCGAACTCCTGCGCCCCTTCAGCCAGTGTGATTGTGATCTGCGGAATGTTTTCGAATCGTTGCAAGATCGCCTTCAGGAAGAATTGCACCTCCTTCTCGCCGTTCTCTTGAGCGAGCGCCGGCAGGGTCTTGTCGAAGATGGCGATCATCAGCGCCATCAGCTCGATGTCGCGTTTGTGCGAGGCTTCCTTCTCGCGTTGCGTGAGTTTTTCGAGAAACTCTACGATCGTCTCGATTCGCTTGTCGGTGATCTGCTGCGCCAGCTCTTCGGCGTGTTTTTCGAGTTCGCCGATGCGCTCCTTTTCGCCATCTTGGAAGCCTTGTTTGTAGCCGCTCTCGCGCCCTTCTTGGAGTCCTCGTGCGTGCGCGCGTTTTTCTGTCTCTTCCTCGCCCTGCTGCTTTCCTTGCACGAATGCTTGCTCTGCCAAAAATATCTCGCGCTGCGATCGCGGCTTAGTTTCCGTCCCCCAGATGGGTTCGAAGGCGCCGTTGGCGACATCGGCGATCGCGAGCTTGCCGTCGCCCGCGTCTCTCAAGGGCGCGTCCGTGTGCGCCACTTGCGGTTTGTCCAAGTCGCGCAGCGGCACGAAGGACGAAGACCCTGCCCGCTTTGCGGCGTGTGAGGACAAGGTGGCGGAAGGACGCTCGCTGGCGGCGATGCCGCGGACAAAGCCGCTGTCGTCCTCCAGAGCAGGATCGGCGATGGTACTCATTTTCTTTACGAAACCCATCCGCTAGTTTCTTGTCCGCGCGGAATGACCTCGATGACACCTTCGGTCGAAAGCTCTTTCGCCAAGGTGACAAGATTTTTTTGCGCATCTTCGACTTTTCGCAAGCGCACGTCGCCAAGCGCCGCCATGTCCTCGCGCAGGATTCGCGCGGCGCGATCGGACATGTTTCGGAAGAAGAGCTCGCTCAGGTGGCGCGAGGTGTTTTTCAAGGCGACCGCCAGCGTATCGCGCGGGAAAGAGTTGATGAGGCTCTGCACGCCTTCGTCGTCGATTCGCACGAGGTCGTCGAGCGTAAACATGAGAGCCTTGACTTTCTCCGCCGCCTTCGCGTCCTGTCCTTCGAACAGGTCCATGAGTCGCGTTTCGGTGGCTCTGTCGAAGTTGTTGAAGATGTCGGCGAGCACTTCGTGCGTGTCGCGCTGTCGGCTTTTTCCCAGCGTTGTCACGAACTCGTTGCGCAGTGTTTTTTCGAGCTCGTCGACAACCTCGCGCTGCACATTGTCGAGGTTGACGATTCGGTTCATCACCTCGACATTGATATTGTCCGGAAACAATCCCATGACCTTCGACGCTTGTTGTGGGTTCATCTTGCTGAGAATGAGCGCGCTGGTCTGAGGGTATTCGCTGATGAGGTAGTTAGCCAGCATCTCCGGCGATATTTGCGAGAGCTGCTCCCACATGCTGTATCCGTCTCCAGCGCTTCCTATTTGCGTCAGTATCTCTTCGGCGCGCTCTGGCGGCAGAGCGCCGCGCAACAGTTTTTCAGCGATGGCATAAGAGCCGTTCACATCTGCGTTGGTCGTCACCTGCTGTACGAACTGCAAGATGATGTCCTCGACAACCCCTGCCGAAATGCGTCCCACTTCGGTGATGGCTTTTCCGATTCGCTGCAACTCGTTGTCGTCGAAACGCTTCATCAGCTCTTCGGCTTGGTGGTTTCCCATCGCCATGACCAGCACCGCCGCCTTGGAACGGTCGTCCAAAGAAGCAAGGCGCGTGTCGCTACCGAACGATCGTTCGGGCAGAGGGCGCGGGCGGGGAGGAGAATCGGTCATCGCGGGAGCAAAGGAGACATGGCGGCGAAGAGACGGCGAGTGAAAAGAGGCGGTATCATTCGGCAAGCCACCCTCTGATGACAGCGTAAGTTTCATCAGGATAGCGCGAGATGACATCGTTGAGTTTCGTTACCAACGAAGATTTTATTCTGCTATCGATGCCATCGATGTCCATGGTCTCTTCGATCTCTTCGGCGGTCATCGGCAAGCCCGCCGCGATTCCGCGCTGCCGTTCTTCTATTTCAGCTTCCACGCGCGCCCGCCGCAGAGCCTGTTCCTCGCGTTGAACCGCATACAGACGCCGCATCAGCGGAAGGATCACGGCGAGGAAGGCTGCTAGGAACACTCCTGCGAGAACCGTTTTTTCCAACAAGTCGCCGAGCTCTCTGCCGCTCAGCCCCCACAGCGACGCTTGGTCTTCCAGCGGGGGGGCGACCTCTTCGAAGAACTGCATGTTGACGACCTCGACGCTATCCTGTCGGTTCGCCTGATCGTAGCCGATGGCAGAGCGCACGAGGCGTTCGATTTGCAACAGCTCTTCTTCGCTGCGCGGCGTGTAGCGCGTCTCGCCGTTGTCCAGGGTTTCGTAGGCACCGTCGACCAGCACCGCGACCGATATTTTTGAAACTTGCCCTGGCGCGATGACTCGATTGACGAGCCGTTTGGTGATGTCGTAGTTGCGTCGTATTTCCGAGCGTGTCGATTCTTCGCGCGCACCCGCCGCGAGCGCCAAATCTCTGAGCTGCGCTTCGGGCAGGTTGGTCTCGACCGAAACCTGTCGGTCGCTGGGGGTGGTGCTACGCGTCTCCTCGTTGATCTCTTCGGACGAACGCAGGACTTGTCCGTCGGGGTCGAAGATCTCTTCGTTGACGACGGTCTGTCCGAAGTCGAGCTCGACGCTGCTTTCGACGCGCACGTTGCTGATGCCGACGACGCTACCGACCAGCGATTGCAGCTGCTGGGCAAGGCGCGATTCGTAAGCCGAGCGAATTTCGTCGGGCGTTGATCCGAAGATGTTCTCTCCCTCTTCGCCGCTGCGCGCGAGCAAGTTTCCTTGCGCGTCGGTGATGGCGACGCCTTCGGCGCTGAGGTCGGGAACGGCGGCGGCAACGAGGTTTTGGATGGCTCGGATCTTCCGTCGTTCCAAGGTCTGACCGGGGCGTGTGGAGACGATGATCGAGGCGGAGGCGGTTTGTTTGTCGCGCGAAAACAGCTCTCGTTTCGGCAGCACGATATGGACGCGCGCATTCGAGATGCCTTCGACCGAGACGATCGTGCGCGCCAGCTCTCCTTCGAGTGCACGCACGCGATTGATTTCTTGGACAAAGCTGGAGGTGCTGAGTCCTTGTTCGCGGTCGAAGATCTCGTAGCCCAGCGAGGCGGCGCGTGGCAACCCTTCTTCGGCGACGAGAATTCGAGCTTCGCCGACCTGTCGGCCCGGCACCATGATGCGCCCTCCTTCCGCCGCTTCGCGGTAGGAGATCTGCTGGCGTGCCAGCAACAGGGTGACCGCGCGTGAATCTTCGGGCGACAGATTGTCGTAGAGCAAGGAGTACGAGTCTTGGCGTAGCAGGAAAACCAGCGCTACGGCGAGCAAGCCCAAAGCACCAAGCCCGATGGCGATCCATCGGCGGTTCGAGCCTTGTATCCATGCTAAGAGTCGTTCCAGCATTCTCTCTTTCCTTTTTTCACAAGGAATCCATCGTCGGCGTTATATGCCGATTCGGAATCTCTTACGAATCTTTAAGTGATAGCATACTTTTTTGTTGCCCGCAATTAAATAAAAAAAATAGATAAACTCACCCCTCCCCACAAGGCTGCGAGGGCGAAAGAACTTTCGTCTCCCCCTTCGGCAGTTGCGGCTTGCTCGCGGGTTTCGGAAGTCCGGCGGGCTTGCCCTTCTGCTTGAGCGCCTTCTTCGCAAAAGACGACGAAGCAAGCGGGGGCGAAGAAAGTGCAGGCGAAGCAGGTGTCGAGGACACGGAAGTAGCAGCTTCGTCTTTGATGAAACGAAAGACGGGCTTCCCATCCTCAAGGTCGATGTTCGCCGTACCGCCATGCTTGAGACTGCCGAAGAGCAACGCGTCGGCAAGGGGTTTCTTGATCTTCTCCTGCATCACACGCGCGAGCGGTCTTGCTCCCATGGTGCTGTCGTAACCTTGCTCTGCCAGCCATCGTCTTATTTGTGGGCTCAGCTCCAGCGCGACCTTGCGATCGCTGAGTTGCATTTCGAGGTCGAAGGCGAACTTATCGACGATCTTCTCGACGATATCCATACCCAAGCTTCGGAAAGGCACGACCGCATCCAGACGATTGCGAAACTCCGGCGAGAAGGTCTTCTTGACGGCTTCCTCGCTATGCTCGGAGCCTACCTCCCTTTCGAAGCCGAAGGCGCCCTTGTCACGATCGAGAGCGCCTGCGTTCGTCGTCATGACGATCACCGTGTGGCGAAAATCGATCGCTTTGCCGTTGTGGTCGGTCAGCTTGCCGTAGTCCATGACTTGCAACAGGATGTTGAAGACATCAGCATGCGCCTTCTCGATTTCGTCGAGCAGCAGCACGGCATGAGGATTCTTGTCGACGGTGTCGGTGAGCAGCCCGCCCTGCTCGAAGCCGACATAGCCCGGCGGAGCGCCGATCAGCCTGGAGACGGCGTGTCGTTCTCGATACTCGGACATATCGAAACGATGCAGCGCGACTTGCAAGCAGCGAGCGAGCTGGCGCGCGACCTCCGTCTTGCCGACCCCCGTAGGTCCTGCGAAGAGGTAGCAACCGATGGGCTTCTCTTTCTCGCGCAAGCCTGCGCGCGCGAGCTTGACGGCGTCGACAACCCTCTCGACGGCTTCGTCCTGTCCGAAGACGAGCGTTTTCATGTCGCGTGCCAACGTCTTGAGTTTTCCCGTATCGGAGCGCGAGAGATGGCGCGGCGGAATTCGCGCGATGGTGGCGACGATCTCTTCGATATTCTTGACGGTCACCCTCTTCTGCCGCTTGTTCTTAGGCAGCAAGCTCTGCTGCGCCCCAGCCTCGTCGATGAGGTCGATCGCCTTGTCGGGCAGCTTGCGCTCGTGGATGTAGCGCACCGAAAGCTCCACCGCTGCGCGCACCGCTTCGTTGTCGTAGCGCAGGTTGTGAAACTCTTCGTACTTCTTCTGCAACCCCTTGAGAATGGCGATGCAGTCGTCGCTGGAGGGCTCAGGGATGTCGATCTTTTGGAAACGTCGTTGCAGGGCGCGATCCTTTTCGAAGGTGCTTTTGTACTCTTTGTAGGTCGTAGCTCCGATACATCTCATGGCTTGGCTTGCAAGCGCGGGCTTGAGAATGTTGGAGGCGTCGAGCGCACCGCCTGAGGTTGCGCCTGCGCCGACGATGGTGTGGATCTCGTCGATGAAGAGGATCGCATCCTTGCGCGCTTCCAGCTCCTTGATGATCTCCTTGAGCCTCTCTTCGAAATCGCCTCTGTAGCGCGTGCCTGCGATCAGCGCGCCCATGTCGAGGGCGAACAGGGTTTTTCCCGCCAGCGCCTCGGGACGCTCGCCCTTCTCTATGGCGAGCGCGAGCCCTTCGACGATCGCTGTCTTGCCTACGCCGGGGTCGCCTACCAGCAGGGGATTGTTCTTTGTTCTTCTGGCAAGGATTTGCAACGCGCGCGTCGTCTCAAGGCTGCGTCCGACGAGGGGGTCGATGTGTCCTTGCGCGGCTTTCTTGTTGAGATCGCGGCAGAAGGTCGACAACGCAGAGGGTTGCCTCCTTTGCTCCGTCTTGTGTTCTTTGCTTGCATCGAAGTCGTCGCTTTGCGGCTCCGGCGCGCCTTCCGAGAGACCGGGAACTTTGGCGATACCGTGGCTGATGTAGTTCACGGCATCGAAGCGCGTCATGTCCTGTTGTTGCAGGAAGTAGGCGGCGTGGCTTTCGCGCTCCGAAAAAATGGCGACTAGCAGATTCGCGCCCGTCACTTCGTGTTGGTCGGGCGAAGACTGCACATGCACCGCCGAGCGTTGCAGAACGCGCTGGAAGCCCGCCGTCGGACGCGCGTCCTTGGACGACACCAAAAAGTCGAGATCGTTGTCAAGGTAGGTCTTGATGTCTTGACGCAGCTTGTCCAAATCCACGCCGCAAGCGCGCATCACCGCAGAGGCATCGCGGTCGTCGAGCAGCGCAAGCAGGAGGTGTTCAAGGGTCGCGTATTCGTGCCGCCGCTTCTGCGCGTTTTCCAGCGCGCGGTGCAGCGTTTGTTCGACAGAATCTGAAAGCATCACAAATTTCTCCTTACCTGTTGGCTCCTTACTCCTTGGGCTCTTACCCCTTGGGGCTCCTTACCCTTGTAGATGGGAATTTGCTTGGGGGGTTACTTTTGGTCTTTCTCGATGACGCATTGTAGCGGATGTTCGTTTTTGCGTGCAACGCCTACCACTTGTGCGGCTTTCGTCTCAGCGATGTCGTAGGGGTATCGTCCGCAGATACCGACTCCCTTCTTGTGGACGTGCAGCATGATCGAAACCGCTTCCTGATGCGAGCGGTTGAAGAGTGCCTGCAAAATTCCGACGACGAACTCCATCGGGGTGTAGTCGTCGTTGAGCATCATGACCTTGTAGAGCGGCGGCGGCTCTGTCTTGGGTTTCTCTTTCAGCAGCGCGTGGCTGCCTGTGCCTGTCCTTTCGGCGAGATCGGTCTGCTCGAACCCCGCCTCAACTCCAGCCTCAGCCCCCGCCCCCGCCTCAGCCCCCGCCCCTCGCTCGGCATCGACAGCGCGCGGAACAAGGGGGGGAAGCGAAAACTGCGTTGCCTCTGCGTCTTGCATGTCGGCGAGCATAGCACGATACTGCCGACAAGACAAGAAACACAATCGCCCAAAGCATGTCGAGAACGCATGTCGAGAACGCATGGCGGAAAAAATTTTCGCGGAAGAATTTTGGACGACTGTTTTGTCCTTGCGCCTGCTCGTGTGTTTGGGTGCGCTTGCGGCGGATCGTTTGTTCGAAACGATCCACGAACAAGCGAAGGTTTCTTTTGCGCCGCGCTTAAATCATGTCGTGCTGCATCCCGTTGCGTTATTTGGCTCTCTCGTCGAGCGGGCGGAGAGGAGGTTCAACCGCGCGGGGTTTGTCTCGCGCTTTTGGCGCGGTGCTTTCGTGTGCGGCGGGTTGGTTGCGGCGGCGTTTGTCGCGGGCTTTCTCACCGACAGGCTTTTGGCAGAGGGAGGGAGAGCGTTGAGCCTCGTGGGAGGAAGCGTCGTGTGCGGTGTGTTGATTGCGCATGCGAGCCTCGATCGGCATGTCGGCTGTGTCGAGGCTGCCTTGCGTAAGGGCGACCTTGCGGGCGCGAGGGGGTGGCTTTCGCACCTTGTCGGCCGCGAGACGCTTGCTCTTCCGAAGGACAGGGTTGCGCGCGCCGCCTTGGAGAGTTTGTCGGAGAACTGCTCGGACGCCACGCTAGCTCCGTTGTTCTACTATATTTTCTGTGGTCTTGGCGGCTTGTTTGCCTACAAGGCGATCAACACTTTAGACAGCATGATAGGCTATCGCGGCGCTCGCTTCGGGTTGTTCGGTCGCGTTGCCGCGAGGCTGGACGATGTTGCCAACTTGTTGCCGTCTCGTCTGACGGCGTGGTCTTTTGGCAATGCTGCGTTTCTTTTGCGAGGGTGTTCGGGACGCAACGCCTTTCGAGTGTTGCAGCGCGATGCGCTGTCGTTGCGTTCTTGGGGCAGGGAGGGTTTTGTGGATTCTCCCAACGCATCGCACCCCGAGGCGGCGCTGGCGGGGGCGTTGGGGGTGAGGGTCGGGGGCGTGCGCGAGTATCGCTTGCACGGAGAGGTATGGCGAGCGGGGAGGGAGATCGGGGACGGCAGAAAACATTGCGGGTGGCGCGATCTTCAACGCGCGCGCAGGCTTGTCGAGATTGCGGTATGGCTGGAGTTTGGTATTTTGGCGCTGTTATGCGGAACTTGGTGGTGACGGTTGTGATGGAAGAGTTGTTGTTGTTCACAGCGGGGGTGATGGCGGGAACGATCGACGCTGCGGTGGGGGGCGGAGGATTGATTGGCATTCCTGCGTTGTTGTTGTATGGCGTTGTACCTTTGGAAGCTTTGTCGACGAACAAGTTGCAGAGTATCGTCGGCAAGGTTGTCGCAACTTGGAGATACGCTCGGGCAGGATTGTTTAAGAGCATATCGTTGCGTTCTGTGATGCGCGATTATGTCGTTCCTTGCCTTGTTTGGGGGAGTGTGGGGGCAATGTGTGCGACTTTGTTAGATTCGGCTTTCTTGGAGTTATGGATTCCTGTCATTTTGCTGGCTGCGTGCGGTTATTTTTTGTGGCGTGCTTTTTCATCAAGCGGCGGGCGGGAGCGAGCCTGCAACAAGAAAGCTGAGGGGAAAAATATCGTGCGAAATAGATTTTGGGGATATATTGCGATGCGCGGGGTTAGTTTTTATGATGGAATTTTCGGACCTGGCGCCGGGACATTTTTCTTGTGGGTATTGACGGGCATACGAGGAATGGGGTTGCGGAGTGCGGTCGCCTTGACGCGCGTGTTGAATATGTCGAGCAATTTGGGAGCTCTTGTGATTTTTTCTTTCACGGTGGGGTTTGCGTGGCGCGCGTGGTTTGTGATGGTGTTGGGACAAATTTTGGGAGCGTTGTTGGGAAGCTTTGTTGTGTTGCGGGTTTCGGTGTTTGGGCTGTGGGTTGGCGTTAGCGTGCTGACGGGAGCGATGGCGGTGGTGCTGTTGATGAGATAGTTTGCGACGGATGCAAAACATCGCTCACGCGCAGTCAAAGCGCAAAACTCGTTTCGCCTGCGGCTTGCTCGTCTTGCGTTTTTCCGTCAATACAAAAAGTCTTTGCCATCCTACTGCATTTTACCGCACGCGCTCACAAAAATAACTTGCCCTCCCTCCCCGCACCACTCGCACGATTCTCCCCCCACAACCCCTCCTCCTACAAGCCTCCCCTCCACGCCCATACGCACGCAACCGTAGCTGAAAATAACCCAACTCCCCGTCTCCCCCGCGATAATCACGCAAGGTGCTGCCTCCTGCTGCAATTGCGCTCGACAAAATTTTTTTAATGCTGGAGACAATCCTGCCACACTCGACGCGCGACATCGATCCCACACGCCTGAAAGGATGAACCCGCGCAGCCCACAAAGCCTCGTTGACATAGATATTACCCAGCCCCGCAACACAACCCTGATCCATGAGCGTATCCTTGATTGTTCTCCCCTGCCCCCTCACTCCCTGTACGACACCATCCCATAACCATTGTTTGGTGAAATTTTTTGACAAGGGTTCGATTCCCATTCGATCTAACCTCAAAGAATTGTGATCCTCCTCGCAACCCTCCGCCACCTCCATAAAACCGAATCGCCGCGCATCCTCGTAGCACAAAAAACTTCCGTCCACAAACCGAATGCAAACATGCCTGTGTCGAACAACTTCGCACGCCCTTCTGCAAGAAAACCATAACAACCGCCCTGACATTCCCAAATGGACAAGCCATAAGAAAACATTTTTTTCATGTTTCTTTTTTTGGGTTCTTTCCTTATCTTCTTTTTTACAACAAACGATTAAAATCAACTTTCCTCTGCGAGAGACCCTGCGAACAACCGCCCCTTCCAAGGTTTTGCGAAAATTGTTAGGAAATCTAAAACGCAAATCCTTCCTGTAAAGGATAACTTCCTCTATCTCTCGCCCGCTCATCACGCCGTCGAGATAGGTGCGCACAGTCTCAACCTCCGGCAGTTCAGGCATCGGTTATAGGTATCGGTTATAGGTATTGGTTGCAAGTATTGGTTAGGTATTTTCCAAAACTTTGAAAAACCGCTTCATTTTGTCGAAGTCCTTACGCCGAGGATTCTCTCTTTCGGCAAGCGAAGAAGAAAGGTCGACAACATCGGGACGCACCGCTGCCAGCGCATCGGCAATGTTATGTTCGTTCAGACCGCCCGCCAGAATGCGCGGCTTGCATCGAGGAATGTTTTCCAAGATACGCCAATCGAATTGTTGTCCGCTGCCCCCTTCGATGCCGTCCGCCTTGCTATCGAACAGATGCGCTTCCGTATGCATGTAACGCTCGGGCTGTTGCGGATCTTCCAAAAATTTTCTATCGACACGAAAAGCTTTGATGGCGGGAAGGACGCTGTTGATCTCTCGACAAGTTTCAGGCGTCTCGCTGCCTTGCAGCTGCACTTTCTTGAGTCCCGCCACCTTTGCGATGTCGAGGACGATCCGAGGCGCCTCATCGACGAAGACGCCGACGAAGGCGGCAGAAGAGGGCGACGCTTGAACGAGGGCTCGCGCTTCTTCAGGCGAGAGGTAGCGTGGCGAGTGAGGCGCGAAAACGATGCCGAGCATGCTCGCTCCGAGTGCCACGCTGCGATGCGCATCGTCGTGGTGCGTGATGCCGCAGACCTTGACGCACGGAAGCATCAAGGCAGAGGGGGCGGAAAGAATGTCCAGAAAAGGGCGAGCGCAGAGAGCAGCAGCAGAATGATGGCAAAAAGAGGACTTTTCATGGCGCCGAAGGAGAAGAGGGAAGGAATCGAGAGGAGTGTAGAGGATTTTGTTTTTTTTGTCTTTTTTCTTGCGTAAGGGGGATACATTCCCATAAAATGGTGCGAAGTGCAACAAAGTGGATTTCTTCCCTTTCTCCACTTGCGCCTTTTCCGCTCGTCCGCCCTTGCCTGTCTGCCATGTCTCTCCTGCGTACCTTCAGCGGCACTTATCGGAATCGTCTCGATGCGAAAGGGCGCGTCTCGCTCCCCGCCGAGTTCCGCCAAGCGCTCCTCCAAAACGACGAGCACGACCGCAAAGCAGAGCCGCCCCCAACAGACGGCGGCGAGAACGGCGGGGGAAATGGCGAAGTCCAAGAAGGACTGCACGAGAAAGCCGTCTACGCCTTTCCGTCGCCGCGCGGGCATCGCCTGGAGGCGCTCTGCCCGTCGCACTTCCACAGCATCTGCGCAACGATAGAGACGACGACCGCCATGTTCTCGGACGACGAAGATAGTCTCATGGCACAAATCGTCGCAGCAGCACGAAGGCTCGCCTTCGACAACAACGGCAGAATCCTTCTGCCGAAAGATTTTCTCGAAGCGATCGACCTGCACGAGGTCGCCGTCTTCGTGGGCTTCGCTCGTCGCTTCGTCATCTTCAGCGAACAAAGCTTCGAGTGCTGGTACAAAGAACGCACGAAACAAAGCCTCGCTCCCTTCGCAAGCCGTCCGCCGCCAATCTTGGGAGAAGCTGCCAGGAAAAATAGCTAGGAGAAGTAGCTGTAAGAGAAGCCAGAGCAAAAAACACAGGCAAAAAAACATGAGCAAGAGAGCAACACATACGCCAACGACGCACACGAGCGTCATGACGCGCGAGGTCGTCGAGCTGTTCGCGCCGCTAGGCGAAGGGCTGGTGCTGGACGCAACCTTCGGACGCGGCGGACACGCGCGCGCCCTGCTCCAACAGACCTCGTGTCGCATCGTCGCGCTCGATTGCGACCCCGAAGCCGTCGTCTACGGCAGACAAGAACCCTTCTTCCAAGCCCACGCCGCTCGCTTTCGCCTGGAGCAAGGATTTTTCGCACAAAGCGCCGCCCTGCTCGCCCGACAAAACCTCCACAGCCTCGACGGCATCCTATTCGACTACGGCCTCTCGTCGCCGCAGCTCGACGATCCAAAACGAGGATTCTCGTTCCAACGACAAGGACCGCTCGACATGCGCATGGCACAATCAGGCACGAGCGCACAAGAGCTCCTCGAACGCATTTCTGAAGAAGAACTGACACAAGCCTTACGCCTGTGCGGCGAGCGACACGCAAGACGCATCGCACACGCCCTCTTCGAGGCACGCGCACAAGGCAAGCTGCCGCAAGATACGCTCGCGCTCGCCGCGCTGGTGCGCGCGCAAAGCGTACGCCATGCACGCATCGACGCTGCGACAAAAACTTTCATGGCGCTGCGCATCGCCGTCAACGACGAGCTCACGCAGATCGCGCAAGGCTTGGAGCAAGCCGACCGCCTGCTGCGCACGGGCGGCAGGATCGTTGCGATCGCCTTCCACTCGCTCGAAGACAGGATCGTCAAACGACAATTCTCGACATGGGCAGGGCGCGATGCTACGGGCTGTTCGCGCCACCGCGCGAGCCTGCAAGACCTTCCTAGCAACGAGAAATCTGGCAACCATGAATCTGGCGACCAAAAAATTGGCGACCAGGAAATTGGCGACCAGAAGATTGGCGACCATGAAATTGATAACCAGAGAACGCACCCCTTGCACCATCGCACGCCCTTTCGTCCGCTCTATCGCTTGCTCTTGCGCCGCCCCCACCGCGCGAGCGCGCTCGAAGTTGCGGCGAATCCGCGAGCGCGTAGCGCACGCTTGCGTGCGGTCGAAAAGCTTGCCCGCGCCAACCTTGCCGAAAGCAGCGCGCTTTCCGCCAAGACATCGAGGGCGGCTTGATGAGACGCGCGCTGACTTGGCTCGGACTGCTCGCCTTCTTCCTGACGCTAGGCTTCGCCTTGCAAAAGAACACGACCCTGCGCGCGGTGCGCGGCGAGGTCTCGCGGCTGGAGCGCGCGCTCAAAGAAGAACGCTCGCGGCTGGGCGTGTTGCATGCCGATTACGCCAATCTGACGCGCATGTCGCGCTTGGAACGATTGGCAAGCGAGTACTTGCAAGAACTGCGCGTTGCCTCTCCGCGTCAAGTGCGCGTCTTGGAGGCGGAGGACGAAGCGGAAGAACTGCGCACAAGCAGCACACCCTCTCCGCCTAAGGAACAGGCACTAAGCTACGAGCTGCTGCGATGAACGCCGAGAGCTCCGAGGCACGCTATTGGCGTCGTTTGCGCGAAAGTCGCGCACGGCTGACGGTGTTGAGCGTCGTGTTCTTCGTCTTTTTGGCAGCCTTGAGCGTGCGTCTACTGCGCTTGCCGTTTTGGGAACCGACGCTTTCTGCCCGTGCGCAACAAAGCGGCGCGTCGTCGCGATTTCACGCGCGCGCCGACATCGTCGATCGCAACGGCGTGTTGCTGGCGTCCGACTTGGAGGTCTCCAGTTTGAACGCGGATGTGCCCTTGATGCGACGCGCCGGCGTGGACTTGGCAGAAGCGGCACGCCGCCTGTCGCAGGTGCTGCCGCAGCTCGACGAACCAAGCCTGCACGCGCGCTTGGAGCGCGGCGGACGCTCGCGGCTGCTCGCGCGTCTCTTGCCGAGCGAAGCCTATGCCGTGCGCCGTTTGGGGATCGCCGGCATCCATCTGATCGCGCGTCCGACGCGTCTGTATCCGCACGGCGATCTTTTTGCGCACGCCGTGGGCTTCGTCAACATCGACAACATTGGACAGAGCGGCATCGAGTTGAGTCAGAACTCGCGCTTGCAACGCGACGCGCGTCCGCTCGCGCTCACCTTGGACGAGCTTCTGCAGCATATTCTGCGCAAGCACTTGGAGAGCGCCTATGTCACGCACGAGGCGCGCGCTGCTTGCGGCGTGATCTTGGACGCAGGCAGCGCCGAGATTTTGGCACTGGTCTCGCTGCCCGTCTTCGATCCGCATCGTCCTTCGAAGATCACGCCGTCGCAGTATTTCAACTGCGTCGTGCAAGGCAACTACGAACTGGGCTCGATCTTCAAAATCCTGACCGTAGCGATGGCGCTGGAGAGCCGTGTCGCGTCGCTAGACAGTCTCTACGATGTGCGCGAGCCGATCGTCTTTGCCAACAAGAAGATCTCCGACATCAAACAGAGCGCGCGTCCTCTGACGCTGGAAGAAGTTTTCATCCATTCGTCGAACATCGGTGCGGCGCTGATCGCGCGCGACTTGGGCGCGTTGTTGCAGGAACGCTACCTCTCGGACTTCGGCATGCTGGATGTCTTGCCCGTTGCCTTCGAGGGCAAGAGCCGCCCCTTGCTTTCGTCGGGCTCGGAAGAGCTGCGCGCCATGACGATCGGATTCGGACACGGGATCGCCGTCTCCCCTCTGCATCTGGCGAGCGCGGTTGCAGGACTGGTGAGCGACGGTATCGTACGCTCGCCTGTCATCGTCAAGGATGCACGCCGAGAACAATCGCAAGCGCATGTGCTCTCGGAAGAAACGGTCGGCACACTGCGCCGCTTGCTGTTTGAAAACATCGAGCACGGAACGGGTGCACGCGCGAGCGTGGCGGGCTACGCCTTGGGCGGCAAGACGGGAACGGCGGAGAAGCCCGTGCGCACCGCCGAAGGGATCGTCTATGGACACGAGAAGGTCGTCGCTTCGTTCGTAGGCGTCGTGCCTGTCGACGCGCCGCGCTATGTCGTCTTTACGATGCTCGACGAACCGCAGAGCGACAGCGAGGACTTGGGCGCCATCAATGCTTCGCGCGTCATGACGCGCGCTATCGCCGCCATCTTCCGCGATATGATCGTCGCGCGCGGCATTCGACGCAACAACCCAACCAAAAGCCCAACGAAAAACCCAACGAAAAACCTAACGAAAAACCCAACGGAAAACCCAACGGAAAACCCAACGAAAAACCTAATGGAAGCTGCTCTTCGGAAAGAAGCGAGCCGCCGATCGCCGCAACGCATAGCGGAGAGCGCGCCGTGACGACTTGGACGAACGAATCTGTTTTGCGGCGAATCGAGGGCTTGTCCAGCGACAGTCGCAAGCTGCAGGCGGGCTGGCTTTTCGCCGCGCTCGGCGGCACGGCGCTCGAGGGTGCAGACTATATCGAACACGCGCTAGAGCGCGGTGCGCGTGCGATTTTGCTCGAGACGGGTTCCGCCTCCAAACCCGCGCATCTTCCCCGCGAGACGCTGTGGCTGGAGTGCCGCGATCCTCGCAAGCGTTACGCGGAGCTGGCAGCGGCGTGGTGGCGGAAGGCACCGGAGACGCTCGTAGGGTTGACGGGGACGAACGGAAAAACCTCCAGCGCATTCTTTCTGCAACAGTTGTGGTTTGCCGCAGGCGCACGAAGCGCGTCGCTCGGAACGCTCGGCGTGGGACGCGACGATAGCATCGACGACAATATCGACAAGAAACAGGACAGCGCTCTCACGACCGCCGAGCCGATGGAGCTGCACGCCTTGCTTGCAAGCTTGGCGGAAGAGGGCGTCTCGCATTGCGCGCTGGAAGCCTCCAGCCACGGCTTGGCGCAGCGTCGCCTCGACGGCGTGCGCTTCAAGGCAGGCGTGCTGACGGGCTTGTCGCGCGACCATTTGGACTACCACAAAAGCTGGGAAGCGTACCGAGCTGCGAAAGCGCGTTTGTTCCACGAGCTGCTGGAAGAGGGGGGGTGGATGATCGTGCCCAAGGACGATCCCTTCGCTCAACAGCTGATACGAGAGATGGACAAGAAAGCGACGGACAAGAAGGTGAAGATCATGCAAACGCATGTCGCGGGTGAGGGGGCGGACGAGCCCGCAGACGACACCTTGCAAGCGTTCGATGTTGTGCGTCAGAAGGGATGCCAAGCGGGGCGGACGCGGTTTTCCTTGCGCTTGCGGTGCGAAAACTTTTGCGGCGACAGGGAGATCGTGTTGGAGGGGCTTGAGGTAGGTTTCGAAGAGTCCTTTCAGTTGCGCAATCTGTTGGGCGCGTTTGCAGCCTTCTTGACAACGGACAGGGGGGGGGCTTGGAACACGGCGTGGCTGCGCAAGACGATGCAGGGGCTTTGTTGCGCGCGCGGTCGTATGGAACGATTTCAACACTCCCGCCTTGCGGCGCGCGTCTATGTCGATTACGCGCACACGCCGCAAGCGTTGGAGGAAGTGTTGCGCGAAGGTCGGCGTTTGGCGCGAAGGCAGGGCGGCAGGCTGGGTTGCGTCTTCGGATGCGGCGGCGAGCGCGACCGCGACAAGCGCGCTTTGATGGGAAGGATTGCAGGACGGCTTGCCGACAGAGTCGTGGTCACCGACGACAATCCGCGCGGCGAAGACGCCGCCTCGATTCGCAGGGCGATCGTCCAGCCTTTGCGCGACGAGGGGATCGCCTACGAAGAGATCGGCGAACGCAAGCGTGCCATCGAACATGCGATCGCCACGATGGGAACGGGCGATGTCGTGATCGTAGCGGGCAAGGGACACGAGCAAGGACAACGCGTCGGCAGCAGGCTTATCCCCTTCGACGACGCTGCCGTCGTGCGCGCGCAGCTCGATCGCATGTCCTGCGCGGAGAAGGTCTGATGCTCTACGAAGAAAACGAGCTAGCGCAAGCCCTGGGGCTTTCGAGCGGTAGCCCTGCTGCGAGCGGCGTTTCGATCGACTCGCGTACCCTTGAGAAGGGGGATGCCTTTTTCGCGCTGAAGGGCGAGCGTTTCGATGCCAATCAGTTTGTCGAACAAGCCTTCGAGCGTGGTGCTGCTTGTGCGATCGTCTCGCAAGGTATCTCGCAAGGTATCTCGCAAATTTCGCCGTCGTTGTCGGACGAGGCAACGCGCAATCTCTCAGGGCGTATGGTGGAGGTGGAGGATGTCGAGCAGGCGCTCGTGCGTTGCGGCTGTTATGCGCGCGGTCGCACGAGTGCACGCATCGTTGCCATCACGGGCAGCTTGGGCAAAACCTCGCTGCGCACGATGCTTCAAGAGCTGCTGCCTGGCAAGGTGAGCGCGAGTCGCGGCAACTTGAACAACCACATCGGGGTTCCGCTCTCGCTTGCGCGCATGGCACGCGATTGCAACTACGGTGTCTTCGAGCTCGGCATGAACCACGCCGGTGAAATTGCGAAGCTCAGTGCTTGGGTGCGCGCGCATGTGGGAGTGATCACTTCGATCGCCGCTGTGCATAGCGAATTTTTTAAGGACGAGCTCGAGATTTGCGACGCAAAGGGAGAACTGCTCGACTGGGTGAGCGATGTAGCCCTGCTGCCCGCGAGCGAGCCTTACGCTTCGCGTCTGCGCGCCAAAGCGGAGGCTGCGGGCATTCCTCGTCTCGCCTTTTTCGGCAGCGAGGAGGGTGGCGACTATGTCTTGCAGAAGCATCAAGACAGCCTCGACCCCCGCGACGACTCGGTTTCTGTACGCGCAACCTTCCCCGATCGTGCAAACCCCGATCATGCAAGCCTTGATCATGCAAACCCTGATGATGCAAACCCCGATCATGCAAGCCTTGATGATGCGAACCCCGATGATGCAAGCGACGCAACGGCGCAAGGACGGCGGAATTTGCGGAGGAATTTGCGACGGAATCTACAATGGCAAGTAGGAGGGCGGGGCTATGCGCGTGCGCTCGGCAGCCTGTGCGCCTTGGCGGTGTGCGACTTGCAAGGTCTTGTGCCTGACTTGCGCTCCAAGGAACGTTGGAAAGATCTTTTGACCTGTCTCGCCCACCTGCGTCCGCCGCGCGGACGCGGCAGGGTTGCGCGACTTTCGCTCTCGCAGCCCCTGCGTCACATCCGCCTGATCGACGAGAGTTACAACGCCTCGCCGCAGGCGGTGCGGAACGCGTTTGCGGTTCTCGCTCGTTTTCCGCCGCGTCGTCTTGCCGCCCTCGGCGACATGCTCGAGCTGGGGGCGGAAGGAGAGCGTTTGCATGCCGAGCTCGCGTCGGATGCGGAACGTTGCTGCGACCTCGTCTTTACCTGCGGCACTCTGAGCAAGAAGCTTTACAAAGCGCTACCCCGCCATCTGCGCGGTACGCACAGCGACGATGTCGCGGCGCTGACAACGACCCTCCACTCGCGCTTGAAGGATGGGGACACGCTGCTCGTCAAGGGGTCGCTCGGCAGCCGCATGGCGACGGCGGTCTCCTGCTTGGAACAGCGCGCCGTCGGGATCGGATACTGACGAAGGAGACCTGTCAAGATGGCACCCTATTTTTCAAGCTACGCGGATGTCTCGATCCTCTTCAACCTCTTTCGCTACCTGAGTTTTCGCGGCGGCGGAGCGTTGCTTTCTGCGATGCTGTTGAGTCTCGCGCTCGGTCCTTGGCTGATCGCCAAGCTGCGCACGATGCAACAAGGCGGAACCACGGTGCGCGAAGATGTTCCGAAAACCCATCTCTCGAAGATAGGAACGCCTACGATGGGAGGGTTCTTGTTGCTCGTCTCCTCGTCGCTGTCGATTCTCTTTTGGACGGACTTGCGTGTCGTCAATGTTTGGATCGTGCTGCTGCTGTTTTGGGGCTTCGCGCTCATCGGTTTTTGGGACGACATCCGTAAGATTCGCCGTGGTTCGAAAGGCATCTCGGCGCGCGTCAAGCTGGTCGCCGAGGTTACAATCGCAGGCAGCGTGTGTGCGCTCTACCTTTGGCACAGCCAGCTCTCCTTTTCCACGAACCTCGCCATGCCCTTCTTTAAAGACCTTGTCTTCGAGTTGGGCTTCTTCTACCTGTGCCTTTCGGTTTTTCTTGTCATCGGCAGCGCGAATGCGGTGAATCTGACCGACGGTCTTGACGGTCTCGCCACCGGTCCTCTGATCGCCGCGATGGGCTGCTTCGGCTTGATCGCCTACCTGAGCGGACACACGATCTACGCCGCGCACCTGAACATCTTCTATGTTCCCGACGCAGGCGAGCTGGGCGTGATGTGCGCCGCCTTCGTGGGCTCGTGTCTGGGGTTCCTGTGGTTCAACGCGCCGCCCGCGAGAATCTTCATGGGCGACACGGGTGCCCTCTCGATGGGCGCGGCGTTGGGCGCGATGGGGGTCATCACGAAACACGAGGTCGTCCTTGGTATCGTCGGCGGCTTGTTCGTGCTGGAAACGCTTTCCGTCATGATTCAGGTCGCCTCGTTCCAGCTGTTCGGCAAGCGCGTTTTTGCGATCGCACCTCTGCACCATCACTTTGAACAACGCGGCTGGGCGGAAGCTACGATCGTGATTCGTTTTTGGATCGTCTCGATCCTGTTCGCGCTACTAGGGCTTGCAACCCTGAAGATTCGTTGAGGCTTTTCCCATGTCTGCCGTATCGAACATTTCGCTCACGCTCTACCGCGACAAGACGGTCTGTCTTTTGGGGCTAGGCTCTTCGGGACTTTCCTGCGCGCGTGCGCTTCTGCGCGGCGGAGCGCTTGTCTATGCGTGGGACGATCAGCCCGAAGCGCGCAACAAAGCTGCCGCCGAGGGCTTGACTCTGACAAGCTTGTGCGACGAGGAGCCGATGCGCGACAGCGCATGCCTCGTCGTCGCGCCGGGCGTGCCTTTGTCGCACGAGGCGGTTCTCAACGCGCGCTTTTGGAACAAGCCCGTCGTGGGCGATGTGGAGCTCTTGTGGGAGGCTTATCCGAAGGCACGGATTGTCGGCATCACGGGAACGAACGGCAAATCGACGACGACCGCGTTGCTCGGTCATCTCTACCGCACCTGCAAGCGTAAGGTTCAGGTCGGCGGCAACTTGGGGTTGCCCGTCCTCTCTTTCGAGGCGATGGCGAACGAAGGCGAAGGTGCCGACATTGTGTTGGAGCTCTCCTCTTTTCAGCTGGACCTCATCGACAAGGCTCACTTCTCGATAGGCGTGTTGTTGAATATCGCAGCCGACCACTTGGATCGTTACGATTCGTTCTCCTCCTATATCGAATCGAAGATGCGCGTTGCACGCAACGCGAGCGCGGAAGATCTGTTGGTCTGCGGCATCGACGATGTTTGTGCGCAGCGCACCTTCCTGTCGCTGACAAAGGCGGGCTTGCATGTCGTTCCCGTATCAGGAGCTCACGCTTGTCCGGGCGGCGTGTGGGTGGAGGGGGGACGGCTGTACGACGACAGCGAGCAAGCGTGTAAAGACTATGCCGTGCCTTTTTGCGCGTCCTTGCAGGGCATGCACAACGGACAGAATATCGCCGCCGCTTACACCGCGGCGAGAGCGGCGGGAATGGCGTCCGAGAGCATCGTCGCGTCGCTTGCGGATTTTGCAGGGCTGGCGCACCGCATGCGCGAGACGGGTGTTGTCGCGGGCGTGCGCTATATCGACGACAGCAAGTCTACGAACCCGCACGCGGCCCAGCATGCCTTGGCGTCTTGTACGGACAGCCTTGTTTTTTGGCTTGCGGGAGGGCGCTTGAAGGGCGATCTCGTCTGCTTGTTTGAAGAGCTGCTTTCTTTTGTGAGCGCACAGGATCGTATCGATTCGGGCTACTTCTTCGGCGAGAGCGGAAATGCGCTTTCTGCTCATTTCGAGGCTTGTTTTCCAAGTCGCCCCTTCGTGGGTTTGGAGCAAGCCTTCGCCGCGGCAACCGCGCGCGCGCAAGAGGCGGCGGCGGCGGGTTCTCCTGCGCTCGTACTGCTCTCTCCCGCCTGCTCCTCGCACGACACTTTTGCAAGCTATGCGGAGCGCGGCGAACATTTTTCCGCCCTTGTCTCAGCGCTGCAGGCGCAAGGAGAGGCGGCGTGACGACTTTGGAAAACACGGGCGGCGGCAGGATGTCGTTGCTTGTCGTGCGCTGGTGGCTGAGCCTCGATCGCTGGCTGCTGGGCTGCGTCGCCCTGCTGTGTTTCTTCGGACTGCTGGTACAGTTCGGCTTGAGCCCTCTTTTGGGCAAGAAGTTCGGGCTCGCCCCTTACGCGCTCGCCATCAAACACAGCGTTTTCGTGGCGGCAAGCCTTGTCCTCGCGCTTGTCGTCAGCACGAGTTCGCGTGCGCTCGTCGTGCGCTGTTCGCTTTTCGTGCTATTGGTCTCCTTGTGCCTCTCGGTGTTGCTGTTGTTCGTAGCCGAGCCCTACTACGGCGCGCGACGGTGGCTTTCGCTGGGGTATGTCTCTGTGCAGCCTTCGGAGTTTTTGAAGCCCTCGTTCGCTATCTTGGGCGCCGCGCTTTTTGCGCGCTACTTGGAGAGCAACCGCAACGGCGCGTGGCTGTGGGGCGTTCTCGCGCTGTACGCGCCGCTGGCGGTGGTGCTTTTCTGGCAACCCGATGTCGGACAGCTTTTGCTGCTAACTCTGAGCTTGGTGAGCATGTGGTTTGTCGCGGGCATGTCGTTTTCGGCGATGCTGGCGTGGAGCCTAGCGCTGCCGCTCGGCGGTCTCGCGCTCTATCGGCTGCTGCCGCATGTCGCGGAGCGTTTCGATGCCTTCCTCGCCTTCTCGTTGAGCACGGTGTCTTCGCGCGGCGATCAGGTGTCGCTGGGCTTGCAGCTTTTGATCGAAGGCGGCATGTTCGGACAAGGCTTAGGCATAGGGAAAGCGGGATCGAGGCTCTTCGATCCGCAAAGCGACTTCGTCTTCGTTGCGCTCGGCGAACAGCTGGGGATCGTCATCGCGTTGCTCGTCGTCTTCCTCTACGCAACCTTGGGCTGGCGCGTCTTGTTGCGCACGCGCGCGATGCGTTCCTCCTTCGCCCTGCTGGCGGCGACGGGCTTGTGGACGCAGGTTGTTTGTCAAGCGGGCATCAACATGGGCTCTGCCTTGGGGTTGCTGCCGCCTAAGGGGACGACGCTGCCGTGGATCTCGGCGGGGGGTTCCTCCTTGTGCGCTCTGGGCATCACGCTCGGATGCCTTCTGAGCCTGACGCGCACGCATGCGCCTAGCTCTGCGGGCTGGCAGCCATGACCTCAGGGACGCGAAAGTTGGTTATGGTCGCCGCAGGGGGAACGGGCGGACACATCTTTCCTGCGCTCGCCTTCGTCGAGGCGATGCGCAAGCAACGTCGCTATCGCCTCGCGCTGATCAGCGACCGCCGCGCCCCTCCCTTGAGCGGCGGCTTGGCAAAGCTTTCGCTCCACCGCATCTTCGCCGCCGGCGTGAGCGGGCGAAGGGGACTGCGCATCGCTTATGCGGTGTTGTTGTTGTTCGTAGGGCTTGTTCAATCCTTCTACATTCTGAGGAAGTTGCGTCCTGCGGTGGTGGTCGGCTTCGGGGGCTACGCTGCCTTGCCGCCGATCTTGGCTGCCAACCTGACGAGAGTGCCTACGGTGTTGCACGAGCAGAACGCCGTTTTGGGGCGAGCGAACAGACTCTTGTTGCCCGGCGCGGATCGGATCGCCTTGTCCTTTCGTCAAACCCGCCATGTGGAGGGCGCGGTGAGGAAGGGCTTGGCGGTATGGACGGGCAATCCTGTGCGCATGGCGTTTCGCAAGCTGCCTTCCGTGCACTACGACAGCAAAGGTTTGAGCAAAGGTTTGAGCGACGGCGGCAACGATGGCGCAAGGTTGCGCGAGTTTCGGCTATTGGTTTTGGGCGGCAGTCAGGGTGCGCGCTTGTTCGGCGAGATCGTGCCTGAGGCGTTGCTAGCCGTGCCTGAGGAGCTGCGCGCGCGTCTTCGGGTTTGTCATCAAGTGAGAAGCGAGCAGCTGTCGGCGGTGCGTCGCTTCTACAAGTGCCAAGGCATCGATGCCGAGGCGCGTCATTTTTTCTTCGACATGGCGGAGCGGATGCGTTGGGCGCAGCTTGTGATTTGCCGTGCCGGCGCGGCGACGCTTGCAGAGCTGGCGACGGTCGGGCGTCCTGCCATCTTGATTCCCTTTCGCCATGCGATCGACGACCACCAGCGCGAGAACGCCTTGCGTTTCGTGCGCGCCGGCGCGGGCTGGATGATGCCGGAAGAATCCTTGTCGACAACAACCCTGTCGCAGAAGGTCCAAAGCCTCATGCAGCACGGAGACTTCCTACGCATGGCAGCGGGCTGCGCACGCCGTTTCTCGCAAGGTCGCCTTCGAGGTCACGCTGAAGAGCGACTCGTCGCCTTGGTGCGCGAGCTGCTGGAGCAGTCCCCTTCTTCCGCACACGACAAGCATGACAAAAAGGACATCACCCCCCCTCGTCCTTCTTCGAAGCATGCGCGGAGGGTTGCATGACTTCCCCTTCCACCGACGCTCCGCCACGGCGCAACCGCCCTAGCACACGCGCCTTGCCTCTGCGCGAGGGCTTGGCGGCAGAAGGCATTGTCCATTTCACGGGTATCGGCGGCATCGGCATGTCGGGCATCGCCGAGACGATGCACAACTTGGGCTTTGTTGTCCAGGGTAGCGATCGTTCTTTGAATCCAAACACCGTGCGCTTGGAGAAGCTCGGGATCGCGCTTTCGCTCGACGACGGCGGTGCGCAGGCGCTGGGCATGGTCGAGCGTGCCTCGGTCTTGGTCTATTCGTCGGCGGTACCTGACGACCACAAAGAGCTGCGTTTTGCCCGAAGCTTGCGCATTCCTATCGTTCGTCGCGCCGAGATCTTGGCGGAGCTGATGCGCTTCAAGACGACGGTGGCGATCGCAGGCACGCACGGCAAGACGACGACGACCTCGCTGGTGGCAGCCCTTTTGGAACGTTGCGGCTTGGACCCTACGGTTATCAACGGCGGCATCATCAACGCATTGGGATCGAACGCGCGCAAGGGCGAGAGCGCCTGGATGGTCGTCGAGGCGGACGAATCGGACGGCTCCTTCCTGCATCTGCGCCCGACGATCGCGGTGGTCACGAACATCGACGCCGAGCATATGGATCACTACGCCGACTTCGAAGCCTTGCGCGCGAGCTTTCGTGATTTTGTGCATCGCATTCCTTTCTACGGCTTTGCCGTCATGTGCGTCGATCATCCTGTTGTCCAGCAGGTGATCGGCGAGATAGGCGATCGACGCGTGCTAACCTACGGCACAAGCCCGCAGGCGCTCTACCGCGCCGAAGATGTACGATTAGAGGGAACGCGCGGCATGCGCTTTTCGATCAGGGCTGTCGAAGAGGACCTTCTGTTGCGCGATCTCGCGCTGCCGATGTTTGGCGAGCATAATGTCTTGAACGCCTTGGCGGCGGCGAGCGTCGCCTTAAGGCTGGGGCTCGACGAGGAGACGATCGCTTGCGCGCTGGCAGAATTTTCCGGCGTAAAGCGTCGATTCACCGAAGTTGGACTCAGCCGAGGCGTGCGAATCATCGACGATTACGCTCACCACCCCGTCGAGATTCGCGCCGTCTTGGCGGCGGCGCGTCCGCTGGTAGAAAAGCGCGCCAGCTTGCGCGCCGTCTTTCAACCCCATCGCTATACGCGTCTGAAGGCGCTGTTCGAAGATTTCTGCCGCTGTTTCAACGACGCCGACCAACTCTACATCACAGAGGTCTACGCCGCAGGAGAAGAGGCGATCGAAGATGCCGAAAGCGCAAATCTCGTCGAGGGCTTGCGCACCTGCGGGCATAGGGATGTGCGCCTCGTCTCTTCGTTCGAGACGCTCAAAGAGACTTTGTGCGAAGAGGCGCACGAGGGAGACTACATCCTCTTCTTGGGCGCTGGATCGATCACGCAGTGGGCGCAACGGTTTGCGCAAGAAACCAAACTCGAAGCAACCGAACACGAAGCAACCGAACACGAAGCGCAACGAGCAGCAGGGAGCGCGCCATGAGAGACGAGAAGAGAAACGAGGAGAGAGACGAGAAGAGAGACGAGGGGCGTGTCTGCAAGCCGTCTCTTGCGTCCCCTCTTGCGTCACCTGCGTCACCTCTTGCGTCACCTCCTGTGTCACCTCTTGCGTCAAGCGTGGCTGCTGTGCGCGGTCGTCTTGTGCACGACGCGAACTTGTCGCGCCGCGTTTGGCTGAAGTGCGGGGGAGCCGCAGAGCTGCTCTTTGAGCCTGCGGACGAGGCGGACTTGCTGTCTTTCGTCCAAGCCCATGTTCTAACCCAAGATCGATGCCAAGATCGATGCCAAAATCGATACCAAGATCGATACCAAGACGGCGATGTACGCTACAGGGCATTGGGCGCGGGTTCCAATGTTTTGGTCGCCGACGAAGGGGTGGACGGCGTCGTCGTTGCCACCTCGCGCTTGTCGCACTTGAGCATGCACGAGGACGGCACGATCGAGGCGGGCGCGGGTGCAAGCTTGGGAATGCTCGCACGCTTTGCAGGCAGCAAGGCACGCAGCGGTTTGGCGTTCTTCGTCAGCATTCCGGGCACGGTCGGCGGAGCGGTCAGGATGAACGCGGGCGCGGAGGGAAGCGAGACGAAGCAGGTTTTGGTCGAGGCGCGCGTGTTGGATACGCGCACCAATCCTGTCGTGCAAACTCCTGTCGTGCAAACTCTTGCTTGTAAGGACTTGGCGTTTCGCTATCGCGGTTCCAACATCGAAGAGGGAATGATCGTCGTGAGCGCGCGTTTTCGCACGCACGCAGGCGACAAGGCGGCGATTGCCGAGCTCATGTCAACCCTGAAAGAGAAACGCCAACGCACGCAGCCGATTCGTGAAAAGACGGGAGGATCGACTTTCAAGAATCCCTGCGGACACAAAGCATGGCAGCTGATCGATCAAGCCGGCATGCGCGGCGCACGCTACGGCGGAGCCGTGGTGTCGAAGAAGCATTGCAACTTCCTCATCAACGCGGGGAAAGCCAGAGCTTCCGATTTTGCAGCACTGGGAGAGCGCGTACGCGCGGCAGTGTTGGCGACGAGCGGCGTACGCTTGGAATGGGAGATCGTGAAAATGGGCTCCGAGGCAACATTAGGCAAGGCAACATTAGACAAGGCGACGAACGATGCCTGACAAGCCGCGCACAGTGCTAGTCGTCTTGGGCGGGCTTTCCGCCGAGCGCGAAGTGTCGCACGAGACAGGCACGGCGTGCGCACGCGCTTTGGAACGGCGAGGCTATGAGGTGCGCCTCTTCGATTGGCGCGAGGGCTGCAGCGTGTCGCTCTTGCAAGCGCTTACGCCGCGTCCCGATGTCGTCTTCAACGCGCTCCACGGCACCTACGGCGAAGACGGCTGCCTCGCCGGACTGCTCGCCTGTTGCCACATTCCCTCGACGCACAGCGGCGTTCTGGCATCCGCGCTCGCTATGGACAAGCTCATGACGAAGAACATTTTGCAACCCCTCGGCATCCGTTTTGCCGAAAGCCGCCCCCTCGAAGAGGTGTGGCAAGGCGAAACGCTCTCCTTTCCCCTGCCCTGTGTCGTCAAACCCGTTGCCCAAGGCTCCAGCATCGGTGTCGAGCGTTTGTTAAACGCGGACGCGCGCTTTTCGGGCGAAAGGCTGTTTCCTCTCATGGTCGAACACTACATCGAAGGACGCGAGTTTACCGTAGGCATCTTTCGTGAGAAGGCGATGGGCGTCACAGAGGTCGTCGCTCGCGGCGCGGGCTTCTACGACTACAAGGCGAAGTACGAAGAGGCGCACGCTGCACACCACATCTTTCCCGCTCAGATCGAAGCAGAACTGGCAGAGACGCTGTGTCGGTGGTCGGAACTGGCGCACAAAACGCTGGGTTGCCGTACAACGAGCCGCTGCGACTTCCGCTACGACGGCAAGCACCTCTACATGCTGGAGATCAACACTCACCCCGGCATGACGGCAATGTCGCTCGTTCCAGAACAAGCGCGCGGCAGCGGCATTTCCTTTGAAGAGCTGACCGAAACCCTCGTCTTGGAGGCGTGCAAGCACGCAGCAGAAGAACGCACGCCGCCAGCCGTCCTGCCATCCGTCCCGCCATCCGTTCCGCCATCCGCGCGGAAGAATCTGCGGAAGAGCATGAGGAAGAGTCTGTCGAGCGTTGCGGAAAGGGAGCAGATTTCGTGAAGCGCTTCGTGTTGCTGTCGTGCGTCTGCTTGGGGCTGGGCTTCTCGGTGCTGCTCGTGTTTGCAGGCTGGAAGAACATTTGGCAGCATTTGGGAAGGGTTGTCGGCGAAAGCTCAGGGCTGATCGTGCGCGAAGTGCGGCTCTACGAACGCGCGCGTAGCGACAAGCAGAAGCTTTTTGCAACGACGGGCTTGAGGTTAGGAGAGAGTCTCTTCTCTTTCTCTCCGCACGAGGTGCGCGAACGTTTGCGTGCGCTGCGCTGGGTTGCCGATGCGCGTGTGCAGCGTTATTGGTCTGGTCTTGTGATCGTCTCTGTGCGCGAGCATAACCCTGCGGCGCTGTGGCAGGACGGCGAACAGCTGGTCGCGCTCAGCCGCGAAGGCACGCCGATCGAGACGGGAGGCTTCACGCCTTTCGAAGGATTGTTTCACCTCTCTGGCAAGGAGGCGCCGGCTCGCTTGGAAGAGCTGTTGCAGATCACGGCTCACTGGCCGGAGCTCAAGGCGCATATTCGCCAAGCGCACTTGACCGAGCACGCGACTTGGCAGCTCACACTACGCAGTGGCACGAAGGTTTATCTTTCGCGCGATCCGCTGGTGAGAAATGTCGTCCAGCTCTTGCGTTTGGAACGCCACTACGGAATTTTAGCGGCGCCTCCCTTGTTGATCGACCTGCGCGGCGAGGATCGAGCAAGCTTGCGGGCGCTTTCTTCCGACGCTGAGGCGTTGGTCGAAAGAATGCGGAGGGGGGGATGAAAAGCTTCTCCAACTTCGCCCTCGTCGATGTCGGAGCGAGCAAGGTTGCGCTCGTCGTGCCGAAGCTGAGCAGAGGCGCGAACGCAACGACGCATGACATGGCGGCGCGTTGTTGCGTCGTCGAGCCTGTCGCCGAAGAAGGGCTCGGCAGCTCTGCCGGGTTTCCTTCCGAGATCGCGCAAGCAGAAGCCATTCGCCGTGCGCGCCACCGCGCCGAGTCTCTGTTGCGCACGCGCCTGCGCAAGGTCTTCCTGCTTGCAAACGAGCCGAGCTTGGAGCTCGTCCCCCCCTCGCAAGAGCCTCCCTATCGCCATCGCAATCCCTACGATACGCGCGCGCCCGACGGGTCAGACTTTGATTCTACAAGCACCGAAGGGAAGGGCGGAAAAGAGACGATCATCGTCAACGCCGTTGCAACCGACCGCAACAAACGTCCGCTCTCCTTCTACGCGATGGACAAGCGGCGCTGGCAGTTTTATGCGCGCCTCGCCTCTTATGCCGGTCTGTCGGTCGTAGGCTTCGTGTTTCCCGCCGTGGCGCTGGGACAATCCCTGCTCGTCCATCGCCGTGCGCTCACCGCCGAAACGACAAGGACAAGGACGAAGACGAAGACAGGGGCAGAAAGAATGGGGGCAGAGAGAATGGGGACAGGTATCGAAGCAAGCGTCTATGGGCAAAATTTCGTCGTCCTCGACATCGGAGCGCACACGACGGGTGTCGCCGTTTTTGTCGCAGGCGTGCCGTGCGCTTGCAAGAGCTGGAAGTTCGGCACGGCTTCGCTCGAAGCCGCGCTGAGCGACAAGTTCTCCCTTACGCGCGCCCGCGCGGCAATGTTACAACGCAGCCTTGTTTTTTCGGACGACCTTCTCAACAGCCTGTTGGATCCCTCTTCGCGCTCTGGCAGCCCTGCCCTGTCGGCGCGGCGTTTCCCTCGAAAGGACACCTTCGACAAGACGAGGCAACCCGCCTCGCTCGGCGCAACGACGCAAGCGATCAAGCAGCAGGGGGCGGCGCGCATCGCCGCTGCGGCGTATGGCTCTCTTTTTGCGGAGACGGCGCGTTTCCTTCAACGCTGTGCGCCGCAGATCGGCGACAAAGCCCCCGTCTATGCAACAGGCGGCGGCTCTCTGGTCGCAGGAAGTCATGTGCTGGCAAGCCACCTCTTGGCGCGCTATGTCTTGCCCTACCCTTGTCTGGGCGCAAGAATCGCGGCGGGAAGGTCTTCCACGCCCCCCTTCGGCGAAAGGATCGCCGCCTCCGCCGCGCTTGCCTGTTTGAGCGTTCTGTCGCGTGGCGGTCTGGACGATGGTTCTGCGCCTCCAACCCTTTCTTCGCTGTCGCCCTGGTCGCGGCGCGTGAAGATGTTCTTGTCGCGCGACGACAAACGCGACTCCCTTCCGTTTCAACACTAGGAGATCCCTCATGCTTAAAAACTTATCCGTTCCCGGTCGCTCTGTAGAAGAGAACCTGCCTTGCATCAAGGTCATCGGCGTCGGGGGCGCAGGTGGCAACGCCATCGACAATATGCTGACGGGGGGGATGAGCGGCGTGGATTTTTTGATCTGCAACACCGACGCGCAAGCCCTTCTGAAATCGCGTTGCGAGCAACGTTTGCAGCTGGGCGAAGAATTGACACAAGGCATGGGAGCGGGCTGCTCTCCCGCCTTGGGGCAACAAGCCGCCGAAGAGAGCTCCGACGAGATTCGCGCCTATCTACAAGGCGCGCAAATGGTCTTTCTCGCCGCAGGCATGGGCGGCGGAACAGGAACGGGCTCTGGACCTGTGATCGCCAAGATCGCCAAGGAGCTGGAAATTCTCACCGTCGCCGTCATCACAACCCCTTTCGCTTTCGAAGGCAAACAACGTCGCCAAGTCGCAGACCGAGGCGTGGCAGAGCTGGAGGCGATCGTCGACACCTTGTCGGTCATCAACAACCAAAACCTGTTTTGCATCTCTTCCGACTCGACTTCGATGCAAGAGGCGTTTGCAACCGCCGACGAGGTCTTGGCGTCCAGCGTGCGCAGCATCACCGACTTGGTGACGCGCCCTGGAATCATCAACCGCGATTTCGCCGATGTACGCTCGGTGATGAAACGCGGCGGACGCGCCCTCATTTCGACCGTCGAAGCCGCAGGCGAAGACCGTGCCGAGCGCGCGGCAGAAGCGGTTGTCCTGAACCCTCTGCTGGAGAAGGTCGACATCGCCACCGCACGAAAGCTTCTGATCCATGTCATAGGCTCCGAGGACTTGAAACTCTTCGAGGTGCAGGAGATCGTCGATCGAATCGGCGATTCCGTCGAAGGAGAGCCCTCCGTCGCCTTCGGATACTCCAAAGACGAAGCGCTGATAGGAAGACTGCGCGTCTCCGTCGTCGCAACGGGCATCGAGAACCCCGACGGCGTAAGGAGCAGCCACGACGACGATGCCGAAGGCACTCGCAGCGAGGCGCGCAGCGACAAGGCGGCGATGTGGTACGACACGCACCAGCGTTCGCGCAGACGCGAGACGGAGGAGCGCGAGGCGGTGACGCCAGAACCGCCAGAAGACACGGCGACCCCAGAGACGAGGTCTCGAATCTCTGCGGCATCCAACGCTGCTACAACGCACAACGCAACAAACGGCGCTACGAACGGCAGCGTGATGGCAGAAGCGAGAGCAGGCACGGGCGCGGGTGCTTTTCGTTCCGCCCTGCGCGAGAGCATGGTGCCTAGCACAACTCATGGCAGCACCACTCATGGCACCACTCATGGCACCACACTTGGCACCACCCCTGCTGCGATGAAATCTGGCGAAACCTCTGTTGGATCAAGCAGCGGCGTGCGGAACGTGCGTTCGCGTCCCGCCCTGCGCGAGAGCGAGCGCACGCTTGACGCGGGAGCGGCGGGAGCGAACGGCGGAGCAGGCGTTAGGAATGTCGGCGTTGCGCAAAGTGTCTTGGAAGCCTTGAAGGGTTTTATGGGCTTGAGGGGAGCCGAGGTTTCTTCGGCGCAACCCTTGTACTTGCCGCGCGAGGGCGGAGAAACGGGAGCCTTGCCGCTGGAAGCCATGGGCGAAACAGCAGCAGAGGACAAGCCCATAGGCTTGCCTGCTTTCTTACAACGACCGAGGGATTGAACAAAAGGGAGCTTGTAGCAAAAAAATTGCGACAAAAAGATTGTGAACAGGAATGCGCAACACATCCGTTGCACGAGCGCGTGCTCGAAAAGAAGCACAAGCGCAGACGCAACAGACACGCTCTATCTCTATCGCGTTGTGCAAGTCCGCGTTGTAAGTCCTTGTTTTAATCCCTCTGCAAGAGCCGCACAAAGTCTCTTAATCCTTAAAAGTCCCGTCCCCTGTTCGCCTTCTTGCGTCGCGCAACGCCACAAAATCCTCTCCTGCATGGTACGAAGAGCGCGTCATCGGCGTCGCTGCCACAAGCAAAAAGCCCTTCGCTTTGGCAACCTCCCGAATGCGCGCAAACCCCTGTGGCGAAACATAACGGCGAACCGCCGCATGCTGCGGGGTCGGACGCAAATACTGCCCGATCGTCAAGAAATCAACCCCCGCCGCCCTGAGGTCGTCCATCACTTGAACCACCTCCTCGTCGCTCTCGCCAAGCCCGACCATCAGCCCCGACTTCGTAAAAAGAGTCGCGTCCAAACGCTTCGCACGCTCCAGCAACGAAAGACTCGTGAAGTAACGCGAGCCAGGACGCACCGCAGGATAGAGACGCGGAACAGTCTCGATATTGTGGTTGAAAACATCAGGCGGCGCACGAAGCACCGTCTCCAAAGCACCCGCTTTGTTGCGAAAATCCGGCGTGAGAATCTCAACGCTAGAGCGAGAACTCGTCGTTCGTATCGCTACCACAGTCTTTCGAAATTGCTCTGCGCCGCCGTCCGAAAGGTCGTCGCGGTCGACGGAAGTGACGACGACATGCGACAAGCCCAAAGCCTCCACCGCATCGGCAACGCGTTGCGGCTCTGTCGCATCCACCCCCTTCGGCTTCCCTGTCGCGACATGGCAGAAGGCGCAAGCTCTCGTGCAAACGGCGCCGAGAATCAAGAAGGTCGCATGCCCCTTAGCCCAGCACTCGCCGATATTCGGACAGGCGGCCTCCTCGCAGACGGTGGTGAGGCTATGCTCCCGCGCTATCGCCTTCGTCTCAAGGTAGCCTTGCGAGACGGGCGCTTTGCCACGAATCCAAGGCGGGCGAGGAAGGACGGGAGCAACGTCGTTGCGATGCTGTTTCTCAGGATGGCGCAGCGTGAGCGACATAGGCAGAGCATAGCACAAGAAAAGACCGAGCAGAGGTTTTCCCCTAAATGCCCCATCCCAACATACGCTCTGCCTCGCTCTCTTCGCTCTCGGACTTTCTCCTTTTCAAGATGTGCGCAGGATTGCCGGCGACACGCGCACCGCGCGGCACATCGCGTGTGACGACGGAGTTCGCTCCGATCACCGCCCCCTCGCCGATGCGTATGTCGCCGAGCAGACAAGCGCCCGCGCCGACCATCACACCGCGCTCCAAAGTGGGATGCCGCTTCGCGCCACGCTCGCTACCCTTCGGAGCCTTGCCTCCCAAGGTCACGCCATGATAGAGCGTCGCATCGTCGCCGACCTCCGCTGTCTCGCCGATCACAACGCCCATGCCATGATCGATGAACACGCGCCGTCCGATGCGCGCTGCGGGATGAATCTCGATTCCGCTGAACGCACGCGCGACATACGAGAGGAGCGAGGGTAAAGCGCGCAGCCGACATCGCCACAACAGCGCGCTCACGCGATGCGCCATAATCGCATGGAAGCCCGCGTAAGCCAGCACCACCTGCAGCGCGTTCGGTGCTGCGGGGTCTTTTTGCTTGATGGTGCGGATCGTCTCGAACATCATTCCACCTGTTCGAACAGGGCGGTCGAGAGGTAGCGTTCTGCAAACGAGGGGATGATCGCTATGATCTGCTTTCCTTTGTTCTCGCTGCGTTTGGCGATTTGCGTTGCGACGAAGACGGCGGCGCCTGTCGAGATTCCGCCAGGCAGTCCTTCGAGTTTTGCGAGCGCACGAGTGCTTTCGAAGGCGTCTGCGTTCGAGACTTTGACGATTTCGTCGATGAGCTCGGTCTGCAGGATGGAGGGGACGAATCCTGCGCCGATGCCTTGGATCTTGTGCGGACCTGGCTCTCCTCCTGATAGGACGGGCGAGTCTTCGGGTTCGATGGCGACGATTTTAAACGAGGGCTTTCGTTTTTTGATCACCTCGCCTACGCCCGTGAGCGTTCCGCCTGTTCCGACGCCTGAGACGAGGATGTCGGCTTTCCCGTCGGTATCTTGCCAAATTTCTTCGGCGGTCGTTTCGCGGTGGATTTTGGGATTGTCGGGGTTGTCGAATTGTCCGACGAGAAATCCTTTTTCGCGCGCGGCGATCTCTTTGGCGTGCGCGACGGCGCCCTTCATGCCTTTCGCCGCAGGGGTAAGTTCGAGTTCTGCGCCGAGGAAGGCGAGAATTTTTCGTCGCTCGACAGACATGCTTTCGGGCATGGCGAGGATGAGCCGATACCCTTTCGCAGCAGCGACGAAGGCGAGTCCGATTCCCGTGTTGCCTGATGTGGGCTCGACGAGCGTCGTTTCGCCTGGGGTGATGTCTCCGCGCGCTTCGGCTTCTGCGATCATGGCGTATCCGATTCGATCCTTGACGGAGCCGAGCGGATTGAAGAACTCGAGTTTCAGGAGCAAGTCGGCTTCGATGTTGTGGTGTTGCGACCATCGCGGAACGCGCACGAGCGGCGTTCCTCCGACGGTGTCTAGGATGGATTCGTAGATACGTCCTCTGGGGGCTGCGGTCATGATGGGTCTCCTTGTGTGAGAGGGGGTTGAAAAGAGGGGTTGAAAAGAGGGGTTGAAAAGAGGGGTTGAAAAGAGGG
>JABACB010000119.1 GCA_014237925.1 Alphaproteobacteria bacterium | reverse complement strand
ACAAAATTCGTCTTCAATACACAACGCTGATATTGTTGAGGGAGATGTAGTTCGGGTCACCAATCTACAAAATTCGTCTTCAATACACAACGCTGTCCGCTAGCTTTGCCATCATTGTGCGGTCACCAATCTACAAAATTCGTCTTCAATACACAACAGGGTTCTTATCCGCCTTCGTTCTTGATTTGTCACCAATCTACAAAATTCGTCTTCAATACACAACGTTTATATTTGGAGGGTGGTATGACTTTTGGTCACCAATCTACAAAATTCGTCTTCAATACACAACCTGTAGACAATTCTAATTTGGGTATTACTTGTCACCAATCTACAAAATTCGTCTTCAATACACAACTTAGCAAAGTGTAAGAAAGAGAATGCTAGGGTCACCAATCTACAAAATTCGTCTTCAATACACAACGCAGGGGTTGACAAGAGGGGAAGTTAGGGCGTCACCAATCTACAAAATTCGTCTTCAATACACAACTGGTATTACTGGAGCTACTAGTGAGGCTTTGTCACCAATCTACAAAATTCGTCTTCAATACACAACTGTGGTTGTTTTTTACGGAGCACATTTTATGTCACCAATCTACAAAATTCGTCTTCAATACACAACACGATGGTAGAGGGTAAGTTTGTAGATGTTGTCACCAATCTACAAAATTCGTCTTCAATACACAACCATCAACAAGGCGATATAGCAGAGAGGTATGTCACCAATCTACAAAATTCGTCTTCAATACACAACCACACCAGCAAGAGCATTCGCAGCATTAGGGTCACCAATCTACAAAATTCGTCTTCAATACACAACAAATCCTCGCCCTTCATTTTAAAAGGCACCGTCACCAATCTACAAAATTCGTCTTCAATACACAACCGATGGCGACGGGGTTATTAAGTTAGTCTGGTCACCAATCTACAAAATTCGTCTTCAATACACAACGCAAATTTCAACGCCTCCGATAACTCTAATGTCACCAATCTACAAAATTCGTCTTCAATACACAACCCGCCAGACGTTGTTTTGGTGGATGGGTTAGTCACCAATCTACAAAATTCGTCTTCAATACACAACAGAGGTATTGACAGATGAGTATATGTTGAGGTCACCAATCTACAAAATTCGTCTTCAATACACAACTCATCAAATTTTTTAATTCACGAACATTGCGTCACCAATCTACAAAATTCGTCTTCAATACACAACCTCATTTGTAGTCTTGTTTCATTCAATTTGAGTCACCAATCTACAAAATTCGTCTTCAATACACAACAAAATATGCATTGGTTGTGATAATGCTTCGGTCACCAATCTACAAAATTCGTCTTCAATACACAACACATCCAAAGCCATTCGCGTCCTATCTTGCGTCACCAATCTACAAAATTCGTC
>JABACB010000118.1 GCA_014237925.1 Alphaproteobacteria bacterium | reverse complement strand
AGTCGCCCACATGAACAATAGACAATCCTCCTCCACAATCTCCCAAACAGGAAGATTCTTCAAATCCTTCGTCTTCACCGTCCGATAATGACGAACCGCTCCCCCGCTATCACCACCGCCAGCACCCGTATGTTGCAACTGACCATTGTAGTCCCAAGGCGGATCCGCATACACGATCGAAAATCGCTCGCTAGGAAAAGGAGGAAACACAAAAACAACCCACAAAACATCCACATCTACCCCCTCTATACCAGCTTCCCCTCCTATCACCCAAACCCTACAATCAGCCCACCATGAACACGCACACACCCCTTCCATCCCCTCCATCCTATCCACCCCTCGTCGACTCCCATTGCCACCTCGATTTCTTTCTCGACAAAAATTCCCGAATCCCCAACCTCCCCAACCTCTCTTCCGTTCTCGAAAACGCCGCCAACGCCAACATCTCCATCCTCCTCTCCATCGCAACATCCCTCACACAACAACAAAACATCCTCAACATCTGCTCAACCCACTCAACGCAAAAACTCCGCATCTTCTGCTCCGCAGGAACACACCCCACCTACCTCTCCTCCGAAAACCCACCTCCAACCACACAACAACTGCTCGCTTGGAAAAAACAACACACCGAACAAAAGCAGGGGCAGGGGCAAGTTCAGGGGCAGAGTCATGATCATGTTAAAAATCATGTTATAGCCTTCGGAGAAAGCGGACTCGATTTCTTCCGTCCGAACCATCCTCCAGCTGCCCTCCAAGAAACCTCGTTTCGCAACCACATCCTCGCCTCCCAAGAAGCGCAAATCCCGCTCGTCGTCCACAACCGCGCCGCAGACCAAGACATCGAACGCATCCTCTGCAAAACGCAAAAAGAACGACCCTACCCCTGCATCCTTCACTGTTTCGCAGCTTCTCAACGCCTTGCAGAAGTGGCGCGGGAGACAGGATGCATCCTCTCCTTCGCCGGACTCGTCACCTATCGCAACACACAACACCTAGTGCCCATCGTGCGCTCAACGCCTCTGAGCGCCTTGCTGCTAGAGACCGATTCCCCCTTCCTGCCTCCACAAGAAGCGACGCGCAACAAACGCCCCCCCCACGCCGAGCCAGCCATGCTTCCTGTCACGGCAAACCACATCGCGTTCCTAAAAGACCTGTCGCTCCACGAGGTCGCAGAGCAGACAACGCAAACCTTCTTCAAAACCTTCAAGATCCCGCCCGATCAACACGACGAGCCTGAGAAAGCTCGCGAGCATGCCACCTGACATTGCTATAGCACTGCTCTATGTCTATGGCGTCTATGGCACTGCTATAACACTGCTATGACACCTTCGCCTCGCACAGCTCTGGCTTGCACGATCTTGGGATGCGGCACTTCTTCGGGCGTGCCTGTGCTAGGAATCGGATG
>JABACB010000117.1 GCA_014237925.1 Alphaproteobacteria bacterium | reverse complement strand
TCGGAGGACGTGGATTGAAACCGAGTAGATAAGATGTTGCTTGGCGTAAAAAATTGACACAACGTCCTCTTCGGAGGACGTGGATTGAAATTGGCACGGGCATGTCATCATAACGTATGTAGTTAATTGACACAACGTCCTCTTCGGAGGACGTGGATTGAAACGCAGCGCCTCAACTGGAAAGACATGTCATTATACCCGACACAACGTCCTCTTCGGAGGACGTGGATTGAAACTAGACACGGGTAATGGATGCGCAAAAATTGACGTGGACACAACGTCCTCTTCGGAGGACGTGGATTGAAACAACGAATTGAGCAGTACTGATGCTGCACGTAACAGACACAACGTCCTCTTCGGAGGACGTGGATTGAAACTGCAGTCTTGGGGTCGGTCTCGTAGTAATCCTCGACACAACGTCCTCTTCGGAGGACGTGGATTGAAACGGATTAAGAGTGTGTAATGGCACCCCGTGTCGAGACACAACGTCCTCTTCGGAGGACGTGGATTGAAACGTTATGATGTGTGATCTTGCCGTCTTCTCTGTGTAAGACACAACGTCCTCTTCGGAGGACGTGGATTGAAACAATAAAGGCTCCAAAAAATGTCCGAAATGTGGCAAGACACAACGTCCTCTTCGGAGGACGTGGATTGAAACGGATGATCTAAAAGACACGGGCGTCAAATCCATGAGACACAACGTCCTCTTCGGAGGACGTGGATTGAAACATCATGGGCACGGCCGTACGTCCCGAACTGTATGGACACAACGTCCTCTTCGGAGGACGTGGATTGAAACTTTACCGCGCCGCTTGCCGTGCCGCCCGTTGTAAAGACACAACGTCCTCTTCGGAGGACGTGGATTGAAACGCACCAGTATGGACTAGAATGTTAAAACAAGGCGAGACACAACGTCCTCTTCGGAGGACGTGGATTGAAACTTTAGGATCGTTGAGGACCGCCCGCGCGCATGAAGACACAACGTCCTCTTCGGAGGACGTGGATTGAAACTTCAGAAATCAAACCAATAACGGTACATTGTGTTAGACACAACGTCCTCTTCGGAGGACGTGGATTGAAACAATAGCTGCAACTCGCAAAATCCGTTAGAGTGGCAAGACACAACGTCCTCTTCGGAGGACGTGGATTGAAACTGCGTTGTTGATGCGACTGCCGTAAAACTCTCTAAGACACAACGTCCTCTTCGGAGGACGTGGATTGAAACATCACATCATAGGCACACGCATTATTTGGGAGCAGGACACAACGTCCTCTTCGGAGGACGTGGATTGAAACTAATCCGATGATACGATATAGTGTAATTCCAGGAGACACAACGTCCTCTTCGGAGGACGTGGATTGAAACTGGCGAAAACACTGCACCAGAGACGTGAAGTACTCGGACACAACGTCCTC
>JABACB010000116.1 GCA_014237925.1 Alphaproteobacteria bacterium | reverse complement strand
GCGAATCAGCACGATTAGCATCACAAGTAGTAGGATCTTCGTCTCTAACCCACGATGACGGTGTTCAAATCATAGACATTACAAACCCACGTAGCCCTAGTGCAGTATCAGCTATTGCCGATGATACAGATAACTTTATGAGACTAGATGGTGCATCATCTATCGCTACCATCACCATCAACTCATCAACGTATGCCTTAGTGGCATCTGTGGGTGATGCTGGTGTTCAAATCATAGACATTACAGAACCATCTGACCCAATTGCAGTATCAGTAGCTGTAGATGGTTCAGGCTTTAAGAAACTATCTGGTGCAAGATCTATCACCACCATGACCATCGGCTCATCACATTATGCCCTAGTAGCATCTGGTATTGATCGTGGCGTTGAAATCATAGACATTACAAACCCAAACTTACCAGTTACCGCATCGGATTTTAGCTATACTTCAACAATAGATGCAGAATCTGTCATTGCCATTACTGGTCTATCAACGTATGCCCTTGTAGTATCCTCGTATAATAATGGTGTTCAAATCGTAGACATTACAGACCTATCTTCCCCAACTCGAGTATCGAATATTATCGATGGTGCAGGTGGCTATGCGGAACTAAGCGGTGTAAGATCTATCACTTCCACCACCATTGACTCATCAACGTATGCTTTGGTGGCAGCTCGGACTGATAATGGCGTTCAAATTATAAGATTACAAACCCCTCTAACACTTGATAGTACCAATCCAAATTATGGATATGCAACAACAGGAGATACTCTAACAGTTGGATTTACAATAGATGATACAATCGCATCACATTCTGCCCAGTTTCTAATTCCAGCCCAAACTCCATCATCTGAAATCACACATGATGAATCATATCTTGCCATGTTGACTGTCCCCTCTACCCCAGTAGAAGATAATGCCACATTTTCAATAACTGCTCTAAACTCCCGAGGTGCAGGTGTGATCGTATCAGATAGTGATTATCCTAAAAACGTGTTTATAGATACAATTGGACCTAGAATAGCGCTTGTCGGCGATGCAAATTATAATGTATACAAAGACACTCAAAATCCGGTCATTCTTGGTGCCATTGTAACAGATGGTGATCCTGAATATTCTCCAAGCTATACTAATACAACATCTGGTGATCTTGATACAAGTGATGTAGGCTCTACTGTCACATATACATACACTGCTGATGCTGATACGGTAGGAAACGCTGGCACAAGTGTAAGCCGCACAGTGACTGTAATAGATTATAAACCATTCAACGTTACAAGCTTGACTGTGAGCAGTAATAATTCTGTAAACAACAGCTATGCCAAAGTAGGCGACAAGATAACAATCATAATTAATACTGATGGTCTTGTTGAGGATGTCCTAGGTACTATACTTGATGATGCCAACTTTACATCATCTAAACATAGTAG
>JABACB010000115.1 GCA_014237925.1 Alphaproteobacteria bacterium | reverse complement strand
CAGTATTGGTTTGGCATAGGAGGCAGGGTGAACCTTGCTCTGACAACAGCGCAAATAGATTTTGACGGCAGCCACGGCTTTACCGCCAACGACAACGATGCTGTGGGCGACATCCTCTCCAATATCGAAAGTATCGTTGGCTCAGAATACAACGACTGGCTTACAGGCGATGGCAGTCACAACAGACTTTATGGAAAAGGTGGCAACGACCGCCTTGAGGGCGGGGGGGGAAGAGACTGGCTCTACGGCGGAGCGGGTGCAGACATCATCGACGGCGGCAGCGGTACTGACTTTGCATGGTATAGTGGATCCAGCCAAGGGGTCAGGGTGAGCCTGTTTTTGCAAGAACAACAGCAACGGGACTTCGAGACAAACACTTTCGGCTTTGCTACCGACCAAGACAGCGAAGCCGTGGGCGATATCCTCACCAACATCCAGGATGTAGCAGGATCAGATTACAACGACTGGCTGACGGGCGATCACTCTTCCAACACTCTTTGGGGAAGAGACGGCGACGACCGTCTAGAAGGGGCAGGTGGCAGCGATTGGCTCTATGGCGGCGCGGGCGACGACACGCTCATCGGTGGTGCAGGCACGGACAGCTATCGGTTTCACGATAACGAGGGTGGAGGTAAAGACACGATCATCGACGACGGCGGCAACATCCATTTCTTCTATACGGGCGCGACCTACTCTTTCGTCCGTGCCGACGAAGGACGCGGCGAGGCGGTAACGCTCACGGTGAGCAAGGACGGCAACACGCTCAATGTCATAGAATTTTCTAGCGACCCTTCGCGCTTTGCCTTCTACACGCGCAACGGCGGTGTCGATACAAGAATCCCTACGAATTTGCTTGTCATACCAGCAAGACTGGGTAGCGAGCAAAGACCCTTCGAGGCAACGGCAGAAGCCGACACCTTCACAGGTACTGCGGCTGAAGACTGGGTGAGCTACGCAAACTCGAACCGTGGTGTTGACATCGACCTCAGCAGCGACCCCGCCACAACCTCGAGTGCTTGGGCTAACGGCGACACGCTGAGACTGATCGAAAACCTGATCGGCTCGGACTATGGCGACATCTTGACCGGCGACAGCGGCGTGAACAGGTTGCGCGGCGGCAGAGGAACAGACTTCTTGGAAGGCGGGGCAGGACAAGACGACTACATCTTCGACGCTACTAGCGGCAGCGATACGATTCGCTCCGACCCCGACGGCGGCAGCCTCCTGTTTCCCGATCACACCTCCCTCGGTATTGTCAATTTTGGACGCAATTCCGGAGGCGTGACAGTATCGGTGGGCAGCACGACAATCACCATCGTTGACGGCGGGACGCAGGATGCCTACCTTGACGGGGGATACAGCCTCCATTATGGAACTGGAAACGAATTGTTTGGCACTCTTTATATTGGAACTAATGCGGTGGAAACTTTTTCAGGTAGTGCTGATAAAGACATTATGTTTGGCTTTGGTGGCAAC
>JABACB010000114.1 GCA_014237925.1 Alphaproteobacteria bacterium | reverse complement strand
AACAACAGACAAAAAAATAGTCACCAATCTACAAAATTCGTCTTCAATACACAACTCTGGCTTTTCAAAAAACTATTACAAATAAGTCACCAATCTACAAAATTCGTCTTCAATACACAACGTGGGGGATGGTCAGTGACAATGGAGAATTGTCACCAATCTACAAAATTCGTCTTCAATACACAACAGGTCATGGGTAACAATTTCGTTGCGAAGGGTCACCAATCTACAAAATTCGTCTTCAATACACAACTAAGCAGAATGGAGGTAGTAGTGGGTAGTTGTCACCAATCTACAAAATTCGTCTTCAATACACAACCAAGGATTAGTTTTTGGTTTTATTGTAGGCGTCACCAATCTACAAAATTCGTCTTCAATACACAACTACGCTACTTTGAGAAGTCCACATGATATAGTCACCAATCTACAAAATTCGTCTTCAATACACAACCTGGTTTTATTAAGACAGTAAATAAGCACAGTCACCAATCTACAAAATTCGTCTTCAATACACAACAAAAGTAAAAGGACTTCCTTTTTTAACAAGGTCACCAATCTACAAAATTCGTCTTCAATACACAACGGAGTCTGAATAGGAATACCCAACCAATATGTCACCAATCTACAAAATTCGTCTTCAATACACAACTGTATTCGTCCAAACTGCCTTTATTATCAGGTCACCAATCTACAAAATTCGTCTTCAATACACAACTTAAAACAATGTCAAGTTTTTTTTTATTTTGTCACCAATCTACAAAATTCGTCTTCAATACACAACTATTGTATAAGTTATGTTTTGGGGTGTGGGGTCACCAATCTACAAAATTCGTCTTCAATACACAACCCCACTTCCGCAACACTTCCGCCATCCCCTGTCACCAATCTACAAAATTCGTCTTCAATACACAACTGGAGCAACATAAAGTGAATTCAGGTGCGAGTCACCAATCTACAAAATTCGTCTTCAATACACAACAGGATAAAGCACCGCAGGTAATTGACGCGTGTCACCAATCTACAAAATTCGTCTTCAATACACAACGGTCTTTGCCTTGTTTTCTTACCTGTTTTGGTCACCAATCTACAAAATTCGTCTTCAATACACAACAGACGCAGGGCAAAACAAACAATTTGTGGTGTCACCAATCTACAAAATTCGTCTTCAATACACAACGGGATAAGGCTTTAGCTGGTGTGGGTAGTAGTCACCAATCTACAAAATTCGTCTTCAATACACAACGAAATTGGGTTGGGTTATCAGATATTTTTGGTCACCAATCTACAAAATTCGTCTTCAATACACAACAACTTAAACTGCCTGCATCCCACGCCGCACGTCACCAATCTACAAAATTCGTCTTCAATACACAACCTAGATGTAAACGAAAAAACTGCTGATAGGGTCACCAATCTACAAAATTCGTCTTCAATACACAACTACTAGCAGTATATTTGACAATCTTATTTTGTCACCAATCTACAAAATTCGTCTTCAATATCGT
>JABACB010000113.1 GCA_014237925.1 Alphaproteobacteria bacterium | reverse complement strand
GGGGACATGATCCTCACTTTGATAGAACCGGACTTTGATTTAGATAGCGATGAGACGGAGTCATATCCTCTTGACCTAATCGAATGGGATTCTGACGCAGATATACTGGCAATGGGTCAATCTGCAAACTTTGATCCAGAACCATCTGCACTTCGTGAAACTGGCGACAGCACTGGTATCTTCCAGGTTGTCATCGAAATTCCCGAAAAACTCCCAGATGCAAACGGTGAAGCACTAGAACGTGGTGAACAAATTGATCTTGAATACGTAGACTATGGCCCAGCAGGTGCTGATTCTGTCGGTACTGAAGATGAGGACATTGAACTAACCATATTCACTTCAAGCTTTGGCGCTACAATATCACTTGATAAAAAGGTGTACAGTTGGACTGACAAGGTGTTTATCACAATCACAGCACCTGATCACAACTTTGACAGCGATCTAATAGATGAAATTGGTGACACAGCTGATGATCCCATAAAGATCTCTACTCGTGAAGACAGCATTGACTACTATCGTCTCGTAGAAACTGGTACTGATACTGGTATCTTTACAGGCGAAGTAATTTTGACTGGATTTGAACACGATGCAGACGGTAACACAGGATTTGATACTTCATCTACCACAACTGAGAGCTCTCGTGTTGGTACCTCTCCAGGACCAGCAGGTCCTACGGATGGTTACCTTCAAGCCGAAGATTTTGACGGTATAACCGTTTCATTTGAGGTTTCTGAAGACGAGACTCGCATTGGTTCATCAATCATACGCTGGAACATTGCTGAAGCAAATTGGGGTGAGGCTAGTTATCCGGCAACTGGCAACGGAATTGTCCGTATTGTCGATCGGGATCTAAACCTCAACCCAGAATCAGTTGACAACTTTGACGTAAAAGTTTGGTCCGAATCGGATGCAGGTGGAATATCCTTGTCCGTAACGGAGACCAACGAGGCAACTGGAGTGTTCGAGGGACAAGTTTCCTTTACCACCAATGATGCATCGTCTGGTCATAGACTACGTGTAGCAGAAGGCGATACAATCACAGTCAAATATGAAGATCGCACACTACCTGATCCGTACGAAACCACTGATACCATTGACGTACTGTCAACGGCCATCATTGGATCTATTGTCGCTCCTCTAGAGCGTGCACCAGTATCGAACGCAAGAATTGTAGACACACAAGAACAAACGCTGTCATCTGTTTCAGTTGACCAGCAGATTCTAGTGTCCGCAGATCTTAGAAGCGGTCAGGACAAAGATCAAGACTATGCATACTTGGTACAAATTCAGGACGCAGACGGTGTAACCGTCTTGCTTTCTTGGATCACCGGTACGCTACCAGCAGGTTCTTCCTCATCACCGTCTCAGTCTTGGACTCCGACGGCAGGTGGCGATTACACTGCAACGGTCTTTGTGTGGGAATCTATCACAAATCCGACTGCGCTGTCACCATCTGACAAAGTTACCATACAGGTATCCTAAGTAAGCTAAAAAATTAAAATTTTCT
>JABACB010000112.1 GCA_014237925.1 Alphaproteobacteria bacterium | reverse complement strand
CAAATATTGTAGGTAATTACACCCTCACTTATACTGCACCATCTGATCCTGCCGGCAATACAGGTCAAACTATAACCCGTAATGTTCCCATACGAAATCTGCCAGCGCTTTCATTATTGGATGGTGTTGCCACCTCACCTGCTGGAACTTTGGGCTCTACCATTACTCCTTCAGATCCCAATCATGTAAACACATTCAAAATAGGTACCTCAACATATGCTGGAGTCGGCGGCAAGCAAGGTCTTTTCATTGTAGACATTACAAACATTGAATCCCCAAACTTTCTATCCCATGTTAATGGTACTGGGAGCGCTTTTAATACTATGCCTTTTACCACTTTTGTTGTAATAGATGGCTATACATATGCTTTATCTATAGCTTCTGATTTTACTGCATCTGGTGGTCGACAGTATTTTGGTCATGTGATGATCACAAACGTCAGCATCCCTGGATCCCCTGTTGTTCTAGCAACTATTACAAACGGTACAAACGGCTATACAAAATTGCAACACCCAACCTCTATTGCCACCACCACCGTTGGTTCATCAACGTACGCCTTTGTGACATCAGCAGAATCGGATGCATCAAAAAGTTTAGCAACAAAATTAGGAGTAAATAATGATTATATAGCTCGCGATGACGGCATTCAAATCATAGACATTACAAACCCATCTAGCCCCACTGCAGTATTAGCTATTGCCGATGATGCAGATGGCTATACAGAACTACGTGGTCCAGCATATATCACCACTGCCACCATCAACTCATTTACGTACGCCTTGGTGGCATCTGAGGATGATAACGGCGTTCAAATCATAGACATTACAGATCCAACTGACCCCGCTGCAATATCGGCAGTTACCGATGGTCAAGGCGGCTTTACGAGACTATCTGGTGCAAGATCTATCACCACCACCACAATCGGCTCATCGCATTATGCCCTAGTAGCTTCTTCTGGTGATCGTGCCGTTCAAATCATAGACATTACAAACCCAAACACACTAGTTGCCGTATCATCTTTTACCTCTGATAACCTAATAGACGCAGCCTCTATCACCACTGCCACCATCAACTCATCAACGTATGCCTTTGTAGTATCCTCGTATGTTGCAGGTAGTGATAATAATGGCGTTCAAATTATAGACATTACAACCCCTGGTAGCCCAACTTCAGTATCGCATATTACCGATGGTGCAGGTGGCTATGATGAACTACTAGGTGGAACTTCTATTACCACCACCACCATTGGTTCATCAACGTATGCCTTGGTGGCAGCTCGGGATGATAATGGCGTTCAAATTATAAGACTAAAACCCTCTACGCTATTTTATAATGGCAATCCAGATCCTGCATACGCTAAAGCTGGCGATACACTAACATTTAGATTTACAACAAGCGATGCGATCGCATCTCATCAGGACCAATTCATAATTCCTGCCCAGGCTCCATCTGTAACCATAGATGATGCATCATATGATGCTGTGTTAACTATCCCCTCTGACCCAGTAGAAGATTATGCCAA
>JABACB010000111.1 GCA_014237925.1 Alphaproteobacteria bacterium | reverse complement strand
CGGCGGTGCTGACAATACGCTCATAGGTACGGGTGAGGCAGACTTGATCTTGGGTTTTGCGGGCGTGGATGCGATTTACGGCAACGCGGGCGACGACTTCCTCTACGGCGGTGCGGGGGAAGACCGGGTGTTCGGCGGTCCGGACAACGATTATCTGGATGGCAGCGCGGGCGACGACTATCTCGACGGCGATAGGGGCAACGACAGGGTATACGGTGTCGCGGGCGACGACCAGCTGTTCGGCGGCGCGGGTGAGGACAAGCTCTACGGCGGTGCGGACAACGACATCCTTCGAGGCGGCGACGACGCCGATGCTCTCTACGGCGGCGGAGGCGACGACACGCTACGGGGCGGCGGGGGCTGGGACACCTTCTACGAATACACCGGCACCGATACGCTCTCCTACGAAACCTCTGGGGCTGGGGTTAGTGTCAACCTCTTCGCCAACAGATTCTCAGGCGGACATGCCGAGGGCGACAAGGTTGCAGAGGCATCTCGTGGCAGCTTCGAGAACCTCATAGGCTCTGCTCACGCCGACACGCTCATCGGCGACGGGCAAGCCAACAGATTGGAAGGCGGGGATGGCGCCGACACGCTTCGCGGCAATGCGGGCAACGACATTCTCATCGGCGGGGCAGGCGCAGACATCTATGTCTTCGCAGGCAACTACGGCGCAGACACCATCGGCGAGACGGATGCAAACGGTGTGGTGCAAGGCGATGCGGACGGCGGCATTCTACACTTCCAAAGCGCGACAGCTCTCCGTGATTTCACTTTCGCACGCGTTGGCGACGATTTGCGGATCTCGGTCGGCAGAGGCTCGGTTTTGATCAAAGGTTATGTGGAGGGTCTCTACACCTTGCAATACGGCTCTGGTAGCACACTAACGACTTTGGGCAAGCTGACGCTCGGCACCGCGAGCAATGACGATCCGCTCACTGGCACGGGTGAGGCAGACTTGCTCTTGGGCTTGGCGGGCGCGGACACGCTCGACGGCGGTGTGGGAGACGACATCCTCATCGGCGGGGTAGGCGCAGACACCTATGTCTTCGCGGGCAGCTACGGCGCAGACATCATCCGAGGCGATACCGACGGTGGCGAACTCCACTTCGACGATGCAACAGCTTTCGGCGATTTCGAACTCTCGCGCACCGACAACGATGTGACCATCACACTCGGCAGCGATTCCGTTACCATCAAGGATTTCGCCGACGGCAACTACAGATTGTACCACGGCGAAAACAACATCCCGCTGGGCAGACTCTCGATGACGACGAGCGAGGGCGGAACGATCAGGGCGACAATCGACGGTGCGCGAGATTTGATCATCGGATCGAGTGGGGCCGACATCTTCTACGGTGAGGACGGCAACGACGTTCTCCGTGGCGGTGGGAACGACGACCAGCTCTACGGCGGGGAAGGCACAGACATCCTCTACGGCGGCGCAGGAGATGACATCCTCACAGGAGGGGCATCGACCGACACGCTCGACGGCGGTACAGGCGCAGACACCTATGTCTTTCAGGAAGCGCGCGGTTCAGATTTCGTGCGAGGC
>JABACB010000110.1 GCA_014237925.1 Alphaproteobacteria bacterium | reverse complement strand
TGGGCACCAAAGAGGAAGCATCAGAGGATTTTTTAGCAAAAAACTCTTGACAAACAAGTTTTTTTGCACTAACCTCGCGAACGAGAGCGAGGTTAGTGCCTTAGTGCTAGAGAAGCCCCATCAAATCTGTCGAGACAAAAGAGTCTTCCCATGCACTCTGCCAGGAAAGTTGCCAACTACTTCTTGGAAGCAGCCGCAGAGAAAGGCAAAGGGCTTTCTACTTTGCAGTTGATTAAACTGGTTTACATCGCGCACGGATTTATGCTCGGAAAGCATAAGAAGCCTTTGGTCGCTGATCGTATTGAAGCCTGGGAGCTCGGTCCTGTTATCCCCGACTTATATCATCAGGTCAAACATTACGGTAGAGGAGCTATCTCAAGAAAAATTGACGAAGATATTGTTTCAAAAGAATTTTCTGCCGAAGAAAAAACAATCATGCTCGGTGTTTTGGACACACACGGCCACTGTGACGGATTAAGGCTTTCTGCCTTAACGCATCAAAAAGACACTCCTTGGAGAAAAACTTGGGAGGCTTTTGGCAGATCCGCCATAATTGAAGAAAAGTTAATTACAAATTATTATAAAAAATTCACACTAAACAAAAAGCAATTGGGATTATCTTAGTTGTTTACGTGTTATAAAAATGGATTCTTCAAATAACAACCCTCCCTACGAACAATCACGCTCGGAAGATGATGTCGCCGCGGAGAAAAGCGCTCGAAAACTAGACTTAGAGAAGCATAAGCATATAATTTTTATACTTTTTATGTATTTTTTAAGTGTTCTTTTTGCCGTTGGGTTGATTATCTTATTTATACAATATTTTGTCCCGAATGAATTGAATTTCTGGCAACTTTCAAAGAATCAATTGACAACGCTACAAAATTTTACTTTTAGCGGTGCCTTAACTTATATATGGACAACCTTTAGGAAAAATCTCTAGGTTGCTGTCTCCCTCCATTACAAAGATAAAGTCAAGCCTTCTGCGTCTTGCCTCTGCCCCCGCCTTTCGTGAGGGTGTCGGCAAGGCTGCGTCTGCCCGGTCGCGCGACCTTTGCTCCTGCTCGTTTTTTTGCCAAGGCGCGGCTCTCGACGAGCATCAACGCCGAAGGGGTTACAACTAAGGTCAGGACGGTCGAGAAGATCAAGCCGAAGACAACCGAGGTCGACAGCTGCTGCCACCATTGCGACGAAGGTCCGCCGATCTCGACTCTGCGGTTGATGACATCCAAATTCATCGCCAACACCAACGGCAACAAACCCAAGACCGTCGTCGCCGTGGTTAGAAACACAGGACGCAGACGCTGCGCTCCCGTCTGCAGAATCGAAAGCCGCAAATCGCCCGTATGACGATAGATCGTGTTGAAAGTGTCGATCAACACGATGTTGTTGTTGACGACGATCCCCGCAAGCGCGATGACACCAATCCCCGACATGATGATGCCGAAAGGCTGCTGGGTGATGAGCAAACCCCAAAAGACTCCGATCGTCGACATCACCACCGTCGAAAGAATCAACAAACACTGGTAGAAAGAATTGAACTGCGTCAGCAAGATGAGCCCCA
>JABACB010000010.1:36131-46688 GCA_014237925.1 Alphaproteobacteria bacterium | reverse complement strand
CGCGCGTAGCATTTAACGACTCAAAGCGTGTTTCGGAGAAACGCGTCTCCCCTTCCCCCTCCTTGCAACGCGACAAAAGGTGTCTGTCTCTGCTTGCTTGCGCTTGTTACGGGCGCGCTTCACAGAGACAGACACACGCTTTGTTGATTGTAGTGGGTTGTGTGTGAGCGTGTTTGCCTTTGTTCGCCTGCGCTTTGTTAAGGAGCGCGCTTTCTGGGTGCGAGCGTAGCGAAGCAGGCAGGCTATTGTTACCAATTACCAAAGCGCACGGCAAGCCGTGCGCAACAATCTTTCTATTTCCCATGTAAGCATATTGATCGTTGTGTCAATTGCTAAACATCCAATTTTATCCGTAGATACGACGAGCAAAACAAAGAGACATTAAGTGATCAACACACCTATCACTCTTGCAGCCTAATCTTTGCATACCAGCCTAATCCTTGTTTTAAAGACACCGTGCAAGATTCTTAGAAAAATTCTTGAGCGGTCGAGAAAGGCTATCGTTTCGGCTTGATGGTCTCCAAGAATCGGATGATCTCGTTGCCCATGTTCTCAGAGTGCTTGCGCAACGCCTCTGCATTGCTAAACACCGCGCCCGCCATCTCGCCGGTGCGCTTCGCTGCGTTCGACACGAAGTTCAAGCCTCCCAGCACCTCGCGCGTGCCGGTGGAAGTTTCGATGGCATTCTTGGAAATCGCCTGCGACGCCTCGTTCTGCGCCGCCACCGTCGAGGCGACTCGCGTCGAGATCTTGCTCATGTTCTGAATCACATCGGTAATGCGATGGATTCCGTCCACCGCCGTTTTCGTCTGACTTTGCACATCCTGAATTTGCTTGGAAATCTCCTCGGTGGCACGAGCCGTTTGGTTCGCCAAGTTCTTCACCTCGCTCGCCACGACAGCAAAACCCTTCCCGCTCTCTCCTGCGCGCGCCGCCTCGATGGTGGCGTTCAAGGCGAGCAGGTTCGTTTGGTTGGCGATGTCGTTGATCAAATCGACGACCTCGCCGATCCGCGCGGTCGACGCCGCCAAGGCTTCGATGCGCTCGTTGGCGTTCTGCGCCTCGATCGCCGCAGCCTCCGTGATGCCGTGCGATTGCGTCACCTGTTCGAACACCTTGTTGATCGCCGTCGAAAGCTCTCCGCCCGCCGACGACACCGCCGTGATGTTGCGCGCGGTTTTCTCGGTCGAAGTCGCCATCTGTCCAATCTGTTTCGTCGTCTCTTCCGCCGTCTGGGAAAGCAGATCGGCGGAAGTGTGCAACTTCTCGATAGAGCTGGTGATCTCGCTGAAACTGGCGGTAATGCGATCGTCGAACTGGTCGGCGACATGCTGAATCCTGTCGGCTCGTCCGCGCTTGTTCTCGGTCTCTCTGCGTTCGAAGTCGATGAGCGAATCGCGCTCGACCATATTCTCCTGCAAGACAGAGAGCGCCTCTGCCATTTCTCCGATCTCGTCGCGGCGTCTGAGCGCGGGGATCCGATCGGTGTAGTTTCCGCCGATGATATCCAGCATGATCGTTTTCATTCGCACGATCGTGCGCGTCATGCCGAGCGACCAAATCCAGCTGATGAGCGTGAGCATCGAGCCAAACGCGGCAAACCCCAAGACGACAGTTTGCGAAGCGGCATTCCAACTGGAGACATCATCCGTAATATCGAGGTTGACCTCGATGATGCCGCGCGTGTCGCCCAAGTTCCAGCCCCCGATCGGCGAGAGGGGGTGAGTGTTGTGACAATCGATGCAACCCTGCTCGTCCATGATATCCGCGCGCGCCACGCGCACGAAGACTTCGCCTTCGGTGGTCTCGATATAGTTCTCGACCGCATCCTGCGGCGTATCGACAAGCCGCTGCCATGTGTTTTCCTGATAGGTTTCCAAAATGCGATCCTGACGATTAGGCCAGGGGTGCGGAGAGTACAGGCTCACGAAAACGCCTTGTTGCGTGAAGGCTTCGCTCAAGTCGTGGAGAAGCGTCGCCGGTGAAGGGATGGTGCCGATCGTCTCCTTGTGATCAACGCTGGCTTGCAAGCCCGCCTCCAGCGCCTCGGCGACCACAAAACTCGTGTAGTAGCGTCGCACCGATTGCACCTGCGAGATCGTGCGATCGCCGTTTTGGACAGCTTGCTGGAACAAGAAGGAGCGCACGAAGGGGGGGGCGGCGACCACGATGATGACAACCATCACCGTCGTAATGAGAGGAACAGGAAGCACCACCTTCCACTTAATCCCCAAACCACCGCGACGGTGCTTTTGTGCTTCCTCGGCGTGCGCACGCGAGGATTGCATCGCATCCGAGGGAGAAAGATCAGACGAATCAAACGAATCTTCGGCAATAGGATCGTCTGGCGATGGGGAGTCGGTCATGATATCTGCTCTGGTGGCTTCAGCATTTCAGTTCGGCGTTTCTGTTCGGCGTTTCAGTTCGGCGTTTCGTTCTCGTGGTATTCTTACGCAACAAGAGTGCACGAGCAACATTAGCTAGCAGGAATCGTGCCGTCCGCGCACACAGCACGGATGCGAAAGGCATTCTAGCATAAAAAGGGGTTTTTGCAAGAAAAATCTTGTAGAATGTTTTTCGTGCGTTCTTTTGTTGATATTCTCGTTGTTTCCATAGTGGTTGTCTTGTGACGGAGGGGCAGGCACAAGGGCAGGTACGGGTACAGGGGCAGGTCCAAGACGAAGCGGTCGTCGTCGTCGAGCCCGCGCACGGAGAAGCGGGGAGGCTGTTGTTGTTGTGCGACCATGCGTCGAATCGTCTTCCTCTGGGATTTGGGGGCGTTCCTGAGGATGTGTTGTCGGATCATTACGGATGGGATATCGGCGCTTTGGGCGTTGCGCGAGTTGTCGCGCACGAGTTGGCGGTGGGGCTGGTTCGGTCGAATTTTTCGAGGCTGGTGATCGACCCGAATCGAGGGTTGGAAGCCGACGATTTGATACGCCAGGACTTGGGTTTGGAAATGAATGCGCGCATTGGGAATGCTCGCATTGGGAATGCTCGCATTGGGAATGCGCACACTGGGAATGCGCGCATTGGGGATGCGGAGAAGCGGCGGAGGATTGCGTTGTTTTACGAGCCGTATCATCGAGCGATCGACGACCTGCTGGATGCGGACGAGGCGATCGTGGGGGTGATTGCGATCCACACCTTCACGCCGATGCTGGAGGGGGTGCGGAGGAAGTGGGAGGCGGGATTGATTTACGACACGGGGCGTGCTGCGGATGCTGTCTGTGCGTCGTTTTTGATCGAGAATTTGCGTAACCCTAACAATTTGTGTAACCCTAGCAATGGTTTTTGTGTTGGCGACAACGAGCCTTACCCGATTTTGGCGGGCGACAGCTTGATGCGGCACGGGGGAGAGCGTGGCTTGGTGGGGGTAGGAATCGAGGTGAGAAATGATCTGGTGCGCACGCAGGCAACGCAGGAGGCGTGGGGGAGGAGATTGGCGCGGGCGTTGAGGGGCTGGATGGAGAAAGTGGCATCGTGAAAGCGACTGCTCGACGACAGCAAAACGAGCGAGGCTAAAGATAAAGTGGAGGTAGAGAGGTGATGTGGGGGTAGAGAGATAAATTGGAGGTAGAGAGATAAAGTGGAGGCAAAGAGGAGGTAGAGAGGTGATGTGGAGGTAAAGCGGGTTTTGCCCCCAAACCCGCTCTGGAGCGCCTCGCTCTGGAGCGCCCCGCTCTGGAGCGCGGTTGTTCAAAAACAATTTCCGTCGCTGTCGTTTCGTCGCTGTCAATATCGGATCTGCCAACCCCCGCGAGCCCGACAGGGGTCGAACCTGTGACCTACTGATTAAAAGTCAGTTGCTCTACCAACTGAGCTACGGGCCCACAATTCCCCCACCATACACTCCCCTACAATCGCGTCAACTACGGATACAAGCGTCGCCCCGAAAATTTTTCCTCGTCTCCTTTTTTTTCTCCTCCCTTTTTTTCCTCTCCCTTTTCAAAAACAAACCGATCGTGCAAGCGCGAATCGCCGCCGTTGCACCAAAACTCGAAGCGCTGTGCGCGCAACACATACCCCCCCCAGAAAGCAGGACGCGCGATTGCTCCTCCGCCCCACCGTTGCGTCTGCTCGGCAATACGAGCCTCTAAGATGTCGCGCGAAGGCAACACTTCCGACTGCCGCGAAGCCCAAGCTCCCAAACGCGCCTCCACGGGACGGGACGCAAAATACGCATCCGAATCCTCTTCGGACGCACGAACGACAGAACCCTCGATCCGAACCTGCCGTCCCAAAACACGCCAGTGAAACAACAAGGCAGCACAAGGGTTTTCGGCAAGCGCACGAGCCTTCCTGCTGCCGTAATTCGTGAAAAAAACAAATCCCCCCCTCCCCCAGTCCTTCAGCAACACGATCCGCGAAGAAACACGACCCCTCGCATCCGCCGTCGCCAAGGCCATGGCTTGCGCCTCGCCCGTCTCGACACGCCACGCCTCCTCGAACCACGCGCCGAAAGCCGAGAAAGGATCGCTGTCAGAAGAAATTTCCAAACCCGACACAAAAACCTCCATCGCACACAAAAAAAATCATAAAAAGATTGCAAAAAAGATTGACAGATGAGCGAAAACTATGCTATAGAGAAAGAAACCGCAACGACAAAGCGACATCTCAGCGTAATGTCTCCCCACAAGCGACATCTCTACGAGTGACATCTCTCTCTACGAGTGACATCTCAAGGACTCCCAACAGGCAGAAAGCCCTAACAGAAGGACAGAGAGACGGAGATGGAGGCAACGAGGGGATTGAGACGACGAGGGAATTGAGTTTGAGATAGAGTCCCCGTCAGTCAAGAAAACTCTCATTCAGAAGGAGGAGAAACCATGGCAGACATCGCCATCACCCAAGGCGCAGTTCAGCAAGTGCAACCCGCCCCCCAAGCGGCCGCGCCGACGGTCGACGCCGGCAACGCAGCAGAGCTGAATCGAGCCGACCAAGTCGTCAACGTGCCGCCACAAGTCAACGCCGACGGAAACGGTCAGGCACAACAACAAGCACGGCGCGAAGACATCGTACCCCCCCCCCAAGCCGACGCAGAGCAGGCATCGGCATTGGCCGTGCTCAACCGCGAAAGCCTCGAACAGAGCGTCGTCGTGCGTCTGCGATACTCGGTGTCCGAAGAACAAGTCTACCTCGAAATCGTCGACTTGAATACGAGCGCAACCGTAGGACGCATTCCGCGCGAATCTGTCCTGCCTCCCGAAGACAACAGCGTCCCCTTGACCACAGAGCCACGGAGCGCAACCGATACCGCGCCGCCCCTCACCGCGCAACCGACGCGCCCCGTTGCCGATGTCAACCCGACGCTCGCGCAGTTCTTCGAACAGCAGTAGAACAACAGATAGAAAGGCGTCCCCAAGGTGTTCCCAAGGTGTTCCGAAGGCGCGTTCCGAAGGCATCCCTCGCGCTTTTTTGCCTTAAAGCGTTTAAGCGCTTGACTCCCGCCGCCTGCGCCCTACAATAAGGGCGATTCGCCTCTTGGGTCGAAGCAGAGCGGGTTTTCGCGTCCGAATTGGACATCTTTTTGGAATGCTCCACAACGGACATGGATTTTCGCGTGGAAGGCGGTCTCTAGCCTTCCCGATGCAGACGACCCGATGCAGGCGCGACAAGGGTTCACAAAAACTATGCTAAAGGGAGAAGAATCCAATGGCAAAATCAACACTCGTAGCGAAGAGCGGCCCGCTCAAAGGGCTCAATGTCGCTGTTTCTTTATGGTCGAAGATCCTCGTGTTCTCGCTCGTCATCTACGCGATCGTGTGGAAAGAGCAGGCGGGCGGCATGTTCAGTGCCGTCAACTCTTGGATCTTGAGCGCCATGAAATGGTACTACATCGGACTCGTCGCCGCTCTGCTGTTCTTCGTCGTCTGGCTGATGATGAGCCGATTCGGAAATATCCGACTGGGCAAAGACAGCGACCGACCCGAATTCTCGTACTTCTCATGGTTTGCAATGCTCTTCGGCGCAGGCATGGGGATCGGACTCGTCTTTTGGTCGATCGCAGAGCCGATCTACCACTTCAGCTCCAACCCCTTCATCACAGAAGAGATGGCGGGAACCGCCGAGGCGGCTCAAGTCGCCATGCGGCTAACCTTCTTCCATTGGGGACTGCACCCTTGGGCGCTCTATGTCTTCGTCGGACTGACGCTCGCCTACTTCGCCTACAGAAAGGGCTTGCCGCTCACGATCCGCTCGTCGCTCTATCCTCTCATTGGAGATCGAATCTACGGTCCGATCGGACATACTGCCGATATCATGGCGATCATCGGCACTGTCTTCGGTATCGCAACTTCGCTCGGCTTGGGCGTCAAGCAGATCGGAACAGGGTTGAGCGAGCTCACGGGAATCGCCTACTTTGCAACGACCAACGCGCAGATCTTCCTGATCGCGATCATCTCTGCGATAGCGACCGTCTCGGTCGTCTCAGGAGTGGGAAAGGGCATACGAATCCTCTCGGAGTTCAATCTGTGGCTCTCGATCACGATCCTCGCCTTCTTCCTCCTCTTCGGACCCACGCGCTACCTGCTCAACTCCTTCTTGCAGAATATCGGAGACTACATCGGGCATGTCCTGCCGCTCAGCTTTTGGTCGGAAGCCAATAGCGACGCAAACTGGCAGGGAGGATGGACAGCATTCTACTGGGGATGGTGGATCTCATGGGCACCCTTCGTCGGCATGTTCATCGCGCGCATTAGCAAGGGAAGAACGATCCGTGAGTTCGTCGCAGGCGTGTTGTTCGTTCCCGCCTTGCTCGCCTTCGTGTGGCTCACCCTCTTCGGAGGAACGGCGCTCCATATCGAACTTGCGGGCGGCGGCGGAATCGCAGAGGCGGTCAGCAAAGATGTCACTCTCGCGCTTTACGCAACCTTCGACAACATGGATATAACAGCCCTGCTCGCCAAAGCGGCGGCGACCTTGGCAACTCTGCTCATCGCCACCTACTTCATCACCTCCTCGGATTCGGGAACGCTGGTCGTCAATACGCTCATGTCCATGGGCGACCAAGACCCGCCCGTCGTCCATCGCGTGGTTTGGGGACTCGGCGAAGGGTTGGTGGCAGCCGTCCTGCTCCTCACTGGGGGGCTGGGCGCTCTACAAACCGCCGCCATCGCGGGCGCATTGCCCTTCTCGATCATCATGCTCTTCATGGCGATCGGGCTCGTGCGATCGCTCAATCAGGAAGCCATCGGCGGAGCAGCCGCGCCCCTGAAAACGCGCAGGGCGTAAACCCCGCCAACGATTGATCGACCAACGAGATCGATCGACAAAAAAACTGACGAAGCCTCGCTCTCTCCAAGAGAGCGGGGCTTTGTCGCTTGACGAGCAAACTCACAAGGGCTATGGCTATGGTCATGACTTGGGGCTGTGTGGCTCGAAGGTCGTTCGTTTGTCTTCTGCTGTCTGTCTTTCTTGTCTTCCTTGTCTTCCTTGTCTTCCTTTCTCGCCTTCTGCCTTGACACCGCCCTCCTCTTCGTCAGAGGCGTGCTGAGCCTCGCTGCTCCGGCGCTGGTGTTGTTGCTCTTCGCCTTCCCGCCCGCAGACCCCGTCGACTTCTTGACGAGCGCACCGATCGTGTTTGCCGTCCTTTTGCTCGCGCTGGCAGCCCTCGTCGATTTCTGCACAGACTTGTGGAGGTTGCAAACCGCGCAACAAGAGGAAAGACGCCTTCTGCCGTCGATGTTCAGAAGCCTCACTCCTGTTGCAGAGCGTTTGATCCGCCTCGAGCGTAGCGCGCGCTGGAGGCTCTTTCGCAGGCGCGGCGAATGGCTGTTCGTGCCTTTGTGGATGGCGGCAATGTGGTGGATCCACAACGAGGCGGCGTTGCCCGTGATGGCGGGCGCGGTGCTGGGGCTATCGTTGCTTTTGTTCTTCGGAGCGCTTGCACGCATAGACAGCGAGAGCCGTGAGCGGCGTATCGCCGATACGGCCATGCGCGCCGCGGCGTCGCTGGGGCTTGCGCGTTTGCTCGGACGCTTCGCCGCCTTTGCCGAGCGCAGTCTCGTGCGTCATAACACGGCACGGCGAGCCGAACGCAGCCTTGCCGTTCTCTCTGCTGCCTGTCTGCTGTGCTTGCGTTTGAGCGCGGCGGCGACGCTCGTTCTTTTCCTGCTCCACGCCCTCAGCTTAGTCGGAGGCGGGCAGGCGAGCCTTGGCGAGCTTGTCGCCATCCTGCTGCTACTGCGCACTTTGTTCTTTTGGCTGGAGCAACGTTCTCGCGCACTCTGCTTCTACGCTCCGCAAGAGCGACCCGTTCTCACCCTTGCCTCCGCGACGCAGGCACAGCCCGACAAGGAGGGCGGCGCAGAAAATGCAAAAAGCGCACAAAGCGCAGAAAGTGCAGAAGGCGCGAGCGCGCCGATCCTTCAAGTTTTGCAGGGCGAGATTCCTCCTATGCTAGTTTGCGACGATCTCGTGCTGCAGCAGGGCGAGGCGATCGCTTTGGCGGGAGAGAGCGCGAGCGGAAAATCCTTGTTGTTGCAAGCTTGCGCAGGACTGGCAGAGAGCAAGGGGTTTTTTCTTTCGGGAAAGCCCGTCGATGCTTCTGCCTTGTCTTCTGCTTTGTTTTGCGTGTCTTATGTTCCGCAGGAGGCGGCGTTGTTGGACGGTTCGCTGGGCGAGAATATCGCCGCTTTCCGCTCCCCTTGCAACGAGGCGAGGGCGAAAGAGCTGCTCGTGCTGCTGGGGGCGGAGCGCACGCTGGCGCGCTTGCCTGACGGCTTGGCAACGCGCACCAATCCCTTCGACGCAAGGCTGCCTTACGCCTTCAAGGTGCAGGTGTTGCTGGCAGCAGCCCTGTACTTTGAACCGCGGCTGTTGTTGTGCGATGCTTGCCTCGATGCGATGGATAGCAAGGGAATCGAGCGTTTTGCACGCGTGTTGCAAAACTTTTGTCGAAAGGGCGCAGCAGTCCTGGCGACGCGACAGAGCGCGTTGCTGCAGGTTTGTAGCAAGGCTTGGATCTGCGCGCACAACAGAGTGCAGGTTCGTGAACTCGAGGTTCGCTGAACCCAGAGCAGTCTGGACTGGGGCAGTCTGGACTGGGGCTGGGTGAAATGGCGGAGGATCATGTGTCATGCCTTTCGTGAAGGTTCGATTTGTTGCGGTGTTGTTTTTCTCCTCTTTGTCCGCTGTCTTGGCGGGGGGGGTAGGCTCGCTGTTTTTTCTGCCTTGGGTCTATAGCGCAGAGGTGTTGGACGGGGAAGCGGTCGTCGTGATCCGCGCTCCGCAGGGGGGGATCGTGCGCTCGTTGCGTGTCGAGAAGGGGGAGCGAGTGCGAGCCGATACGATCGTCGCCGAGGTGGTCGCAACCGACATTCAGCCTCCTGATGCGCTTGTGGCGCGTTCGATATTGTACAAGCGAGTCGAGAATGCTCGCTTCGAGTCGCAGAGGGGGGGCTTGAAGGAGATCTTGTTGAAGCCTGACTTGCGCGAACGCCTTGGCGTCGATCGAGATTACGCTCGGTTTGTAGGGGAGCAACGTCGTTTGTTTCGTTCTTTTCAAAACAAGCTGGAGAAGGCTGCGAAGTCGTTGCGCAAAGAGCGGAATCGCTTAGAGGTTCAAGTGAGAGGTATGGAGGGGGAGATCGCCGCGTTGACCGAGCGTCAGCTCTTGTTGGAGCAAAAACTCGCAACCGAGGACGGAGCAGAGTTGCGTTCGGAGGTGCAACGCAATCGTCGTTCGTCGCGCAGGCATCGCAAACAACTGCGGGGTTTGCAGCGCAAGGTTCGCTCCAACGCCAAGGCTTTGTTGGAGACGACGTTGCGCGTGCGGCGTGAGGAGAGTGTCGGTATGGAGGGGATAAGGGCGGAGTTGAATGCGTTGTATGCTCGTATGGGGTTGCCGAAGAATGCGTTCGACAGGCTGGGGTTCACCGACGGCGGCGGACAGAGGTTGCGGAGATTAATTGCGCGCAGGGCGGGTCGTGTGGTTCGCGTTGCAGAGGGGGTATACCCTGGCGATGTCGTGGTGCGGGGGCAGGTTCTGGCAGAGATTTTGCCCGACGGGGTTCGCTCAAAGTATCGTTTGCGCTTGGAGGATGCGGGGGGGGTATTGGCGGGGTTGACGGAGGGCAGCGGAGGGGGAACTCGTTCTTTGCGTTGCGAGGATTTTCCGGGCTTGCTTTCGTGGCAGCCTTACTCTGACAGGAGCGCTGGCGAGAGGGGGGAGGGGAGCCTGTTGTTGGAACGTGCTGTGTTGCAGGAGGTCGATTTTCCTTCTCTGCGGGAGGGGGGGCGTTGTTCGGTCGTCGTGGGGTTGGGGGGCAGGCTGGGAGATCGTGCGGATATTGTGTGGGGGGTGGCGAGAGAAGTTTTTGAAGGAAGTGCGGATTGGCGGGGATTGCGGGAAGGGGTAGGGAGGATAGGGGAGCTGGCAGGGGTTGTGGGGGGCGAGTTGTGGGTTAGGGTAGATTCTTTGCGAAACAAGAAGATGCGAGCGGTTGCAAAAAATTTCGTCGATGACATTAAGAAGACAAAAATCAATAATTAATAATCATTAATAATTAAGAATTTGTTATCATTAAATATAACTTAATACGCGAGGCAAACAAT
>JABACB010000010.1:11450-36033 GCA_014237925.1 Alphaproteobacteria bacterium | reverse complement strand
ATCTCATGAAACAATCTCATGAAACAATCTCATGAAACAATCTCATGAAACAATCTCATGAAACAATCGCGCCGCCCTCATGAAACAATCTCATGAAATCGTCTCGCGCTTGAGTCGTCAAGATCTACCTTTCCAATCCTTCCAATTGACAAGGTAGAAAAATGCGCTTACGCGCTCGCTTATCATTCGCTCCCGCATAACCTTCGCCTTACCCGCTCCTCCCCCAACAACCCCATCACCCCTGCTACCTCCGGCCCATGCTCGCAACCCAACAATCCCTTCCGCATTGGAATATACAACGAACGCCCTCCTAATTTTGCCTCCTTGCCCACATCCTGCAAAAATTGAACCCAATCTTGATCTCCAACCTTGTCCTCATCCTTGCCTCCATCCCCTTTCTTCTCCAACATTTTTGCCACAACAACGCGCACCTCCTCCGAAGGCAGCTCACGACCGATCGTCTCGCAGGTTTCCGCAAAACAACGCCTCACCCAATTTCCGACCTGCGATCCATCATCGCAGTTCTCCCGAAACAACCGCCAAAACAATTCCCCGTCCTCCCCCTCCAACAAGCGAATCTCCTCATCGGATGCCCTCTCGCGCGCCACCTCCCAGCCCATCTTTGCGACGACACGCCGATTGACCTCGCGCAAATGTCCCGTATCGAACATGGGAGACGCACGACCAAAGTCGGCGAAAGAAAATTCCCGAACCACCGCCTTCCAATCCTCGTCTCCTCGTGCCGTCTTGCTTGTCCCCAACTTTGCCAAATACAACAACAACGCCTCCGCCTCTATCCCCCCTTCTTCCCGCAACGCCCGCAACGACAAGCTGCCCCCACGCTTGGACAAAGGAGAATCTCCCCCCTTGTCTCCGCCCTTGTCTCCCCCGCGCAACAAGGGGACATGCGCCATGCTCGGCACTTGGTAACCCAAAGCCTCGAACAGCTGAGCTTGCACTGCCGAGTTCGTCGCATGATCCTCGCCACGAACGATGTGCGAAACGCCGCACTCGCCGTCGTCTGTAACCGAAGTCAGCGTAAACAAAGGATGTCCGTCCTCGCGCACCAACACAGGATCGGAAGTACGGGCGAAGTCAAACCGACTCTCGCCACGAACGAGATCGCGCACCACCAGCGGACGATGCTCCAACTTGAACCGCCAATGAGGTTTGCGTCCTTCAGCCTCGTACGCACGCCGCCGCTCAGGATCAAGAGAAGCGCGATCGTAGACAGGGGGAGAGCCCGCGCGCAACCGCAAGCGTCTTGCAAGCGCCAGCTCCTCCGCGGTTTCGAAGCAAGGATACAGCCTGTCTGTTGCGCGCAACTTCTCAAGCGCCGTCTCGTAAAGCGCGAGACGCTCTGATTGGCGAACCTTCGCGTCCCAGTTCACGCCCAGCCACGCCAAATCTTCCTCGATCGCCTCCTCGTACCTCCGCTCCGAACGCGCCCTGTCCGTGTCGTCCAAACGCAGCCAAAAAGCGCCTCCTTGCTGCTTTGCCAAAAGAAAGTTCAACACCGCGACACGAGCATTTCCCGCATGCAAATAGCCTGTCGGGCTGGGGGCGAAGCGAAGCAGGATTCCGCTCATCGATCTTCTCCTTCTGAGTTTTTTTCTCGGCTACTTTCTGGGTTATTTTCTTGGCTCTCTTCCGCCTCTTCGGGACGAAACCGATTGACGATCGGATAACGCCTGTCGCGTCCGAACGCGCGCCTTCCCAGCTTGGGACCAGGCGGAGACTGGAAACGTTTATGCTCGGAGCGCCGCAACAACCCCGCCACCCGCCGCCGCAAGGTAGCATCGACAGAACCATGCCCCTCGCCCTCGATCAGCTGGCGCAACAGCGCATCCAGCTGCTCGTACGGCGCGAGCGCATCCTCGTCGCGTTGTTCGAAGCGCAACTCTGCGCTCGGCGCCTTCGTCAGAATGCGCTCAGGAATGACCGATCCGGAAGAATGCGAATTGCGCCATCGCGCCAACGCATAAACCTCCGTCTTGTACGCATCCTTCAACGGCGCATAGCCCCCCCCCATGTCGCCGTAGAGCGTCGTGTAACCCGTCGCACACTCCGACTTGTTGCTGGTCGCAAGCAACAGCGCTCCGTTGCGATTCGCGTAAGCCATCAGAAACAAGGCGCGCAAACGCGCCTGAATGTTTTCGAAAACTACTCCCTCGCACGCCTCGCCCAAGGCGGTCTCGAAGCTACGCGCCACACAACGCATCGTCTCCTCGATCGGAAGCTCCACGAGCGCAATCCCCAAATGCTCCGCCAACGAACGCGCATCCTCTCCGCTCGCCGCGCTCGTGTAAGGGGAGGGCAGAAACAGAGCGCGAACACGCTCCGCCCCCACCGCTTCGCAGGCAAGCACGGCGCACACCGCCGAATCGATCCCGCCCGAAAGTCCCAGCACGAGCTTGCTGAAGTCGTTTTTGCGCGCATAATCTCGAATGCCCATCGTGATCCCTTGCCAGCTCAACGCCTCCGACGAAGGAGCGAAAGACGAAGGTTTGTTGTTGTTCTTGTTGTTGCTCTTGTTGTTGTCCTTAGGGGTAAGCTGTCCGTTGCGAAAACAAAAGACTTCGACCGCCTCTTCAAAGAAGGGCATGCGGACGGGTTCTTCGTTTGCGTTGAGCGCGAAAGAGCCTCCGTCGAAGAGAAGCTCGTCTTGTCCGCCCACTTGGTTGACATAGAGCAGAGGAACGCCATAACGCTCGACATGCTTTCGCGCCGCCTCGATGCGCCGTAGCTGCTTGCCGCGTTCGAAGGGCGAGGCGTTCAGAACAAGAAAGAGTTCCGCCTCGCTGCGCGCAAGCTCGACGGCAACGCGAGGCTGCCACATGTCCTCGCAAACCATGACACCCAGCCGCAAGCCCTTGAAAAGAAGCGAGCTGCGGGTGGACTCGCTTGCAGAGAAATATCGCTTTTCGTCGAAGACGCCGTAGTTAGGCAAAATACTCTTGTCGAGCCAGCGCGGCGCTGCTTCAGGAGCGAGCAACACGGCGGAATTGAACAGCGTTCGCAGAGCTGAAGGTTGCCTCGTCTGCGTCTCCAAAGGCTTTGAGCGCGCCCGCCGCGGTGCCCCCAGCAACAGGCTCGCGCACCCGTCTGCGTCGATGGCTCGTTGCAGGGTCTCGATGCCTGCCTCGCAAGCGTCGAGAAAAGCCTCTTCGAGCAGCAGGTCGTCGGGTTGATAGCCGCAGAGCGCGAGCTCGGAAGAAACCGCCAACTCCAGCTTCGGCGCGACGCGCAAGGCTTGTTCGCGCGCACGCAACAAGGCTTCGACATTGCCTCCGATGTCTCCCAGCGTCGGATTGCTCTGCACGGCGGCGAGCAACAGCGTGGGCCTTTCAGTGCCGATGCTTCGCCTCGAGCGGAGGATTTTGCGGATATTTCTTGTACGCCGCCTGAATGTTCTCACGCGCCTCGATGCGCGCAAGCCACGCCTTGACATGCGGAAAATCTTCGAGCGCAATCCCTTGCGCCGCGTGGCGCGCAGCGTTTGTCCAGGGGTAGGCGGCGAAGTCTGCAATCGATAGCTCGCTACCGCCGAGCCACGCGCTTTCTTGCAAACGACGGTTCAAAACACGATAGAGCCGTTGCGCTTCCGCCGTGTAGCGCTCCAAGCCGTAGGCGATGCGTTCTGGCGCGAAGACGGCAAAGTGGTGCGCTTGTCCCAGCATGGGCCCTAGGCTGGCGTTCTGCCAAAAAAGCCACACGAGCGTCTCGATACGCTCCTTCGCATCACGAGCGATGAATCGACCCGTCTTCTCGGCAAGGTAGAGCATGATCGCTCCCGATTCGAAGAGCGTCCTCCTGCCGCCGCCCGTCGCCTCCTCGTCGGTGAGGGCGGGAATCTTGTTGTTCGGACTGATCGCCAAGAAGGCTTCCGAGAACTGCTCGTCCTTCGCAAAATCGATCGCAATCACTCTGTACTCCGCCTCCAACTCCTCCAGCAAAAGGACCACCTTCATGCCGTTCGGGGTTGCCGTGTTCGTGTAGAGGGTCAGCATGCTCGTCTCCTTGTTTGTCGCAGAAGGTCTGTCGTAGAAGGTTTATCGTAAAAGGTTAAGAAAAATCTTGCAACGCAACAAAAAAACGCTAGAATCAACCGCAGAAGAAGTAGGGGGACAACGCACAACAACGCAAAAGACGACGAAAAGGCGGAAAGATCAAGGCGGGAGGGAAAAGGCGAGAGGGGAAAAGGCGAGAGGAGCTTGGATGAAAGAGACTGGGAGAGGAGAGGAGAGGTTGAAGTAAAGTAGAGGTTAATTAACAAGGACACTGTTGAGGAGAGAGACTTGTAGCAAGAAGGGTCGGAAGAGCTCGTGGTTGCAGGAAACACGACACAAAAAAGCGGATGAGCCCTCGTTCAGGCTTACAGGCATTCTAGCCGCCGCTCCCTTGTGTGTCAACTCCGCTTCGCCAGAGGCGGATATAGGCCAGAAGGCTCTACAAACCCAGGAGAAGTGCCATGACCGAGAACATCCAACAGTCGTTTTTGACCAGCGTGGTCGACAACAAGGCGGGTGTCACCGTCTATCTGACGAACGGTGTCAAGTTGCAAGGACGGGTTGTCTGCTACGACCAAGTCTGCATCCTTCTTTCTCGCAACGAGCACGCGCAGCTTGTCTACAAGCATGCCATCTCGACGATCCTGCCCGACGAAGCCGTCTCCTTGTAAAGAGTGCCCGTCGCCGCATCGTGAACGGAAGCAAGGCAGCACACCACAGGCGAGAGGGTGCATACCCTCTCGCCCGTCGCCTCTGTTGCGTCGTGCAAGTCTCTCTGTCTCGAGCACGCCGAGAGCAGAGCGAGCCTTCCGAGCCGCAACAAGACCCTCAAGACCGTCTCGAAGAGATGGCGCGACTCGCTCGTTCGGCAGGCTTGTCGCTTGACATCGTCTCGTGCCAAACGCTCGTCGTCCATCGCCCCTCCGCCGCCACCTTGCTCGGCAAGGGGCAGGTCGAAGCCCTGCGCGCACGCGTCGAAAACCTTGCCGTCGAAGTCGTCTGTATCGACGCACCGCTCGGCGTGTTGCAACAGCGCAACCTCGAACGGGCGCTGGCGTGTAGCGTTCTCGATCGCACGGCGCTCATCCTGACGATCTTCGCCGCAAACGCGCGAAGCCAAGAAGGACGCCTGCAAGTCGAACGCGCTCAATGCGCATGGCACAAGTCGCGCCTCGCCAAAGCTTGGCAACACTTGGAACGACAGAGGGGGGGGCGAGGATTCCTCGCAGGTCCCGGAGAACGACAGATAGAACTCGACAGGCGCACGCTCGAAAAAACCGAGCGAACCCTCGACAAAAAACTGCAAAAACTCAACGCAAGACGATCGCTGCAACGCCGCGCGCGCCGCGGATGCCTGCTCACCGCCTTGACGGGTTACACAAACTCCGGCAAATCGACCCTGTTCAACCAACTGCTCGCGCTGCCGCAAGGGATGCGCCAAGCGGTGAAACAACAACCCTTCCTCACCCTCGATACGAAGATCGCGCGCTGGCGCGACGCTCCTCGTACAGCGACAAGCAACGGCGCCGCCACGCTTTTGCTGGCAGATACCGTAGGCTTCATCGCCGACCTGCCGCCCTTTCTGATCGATGCCTTCAACGCCACTCTGGAAGAGGTTGTGCAAGCCGACATCGTTTTGCATGTGCGCGACATCGCCGCGATCGACAGCGCAGGGCAGAAGCACGAGGTGCTGCGTGTCTTGCAACGCTTGGGCTGCAAGGGCAGGATCGTCGAGGTATGGAACAAAATCGACAAGCTGGCGCACTCGGAACGCCACGCCACCCTGTGCGCTGCGAAAGCTTGCAATGCCGTTCCCGTCTCCGCGCTTTCGGGCGAGGGTTGCAAGGCGTTGCAAAGCCTCGTCTTGCGCGCTTAGAAGCCCTTGCGGCAGACCCAGCGGTAGACGGCGAAGGCGAGCAGCGCCGAGACGAAGTTGGCGACGATCTCGCTCAACAGAATGCCCTCGACACCCAGCTGCAGGGAAGCGAAGTAGGCGATCGGCATGTAAAGCACAAACCAATGCACCGCCTCGGTGGCGAAGGCGTAGAAGGGTTTGGCGATGCCGTAGAAGAAAGAGCCGAGCAGCATGATAAACCCGGCGAAGGCGAAGCTGCAGGGAATGTAGCGAAAGTAGAAGGTTGTCCAAAGGACGAAGTCGGAGCTGCTGCCGAAGAACTCGGCGATCGGGCGGGCGAACACGAAGAGCGGCGCGGTGCAGATCAGCCCCCACAGCAAGGCTACGCTTATCGCCAGCCTTCCCGCCTCTGCGACGCGCGCGCGGTTCGTCCCGCCCCAGTTTTGTGCGATGATCGGAATCAAGGCGGCCGCCATCGCGTAGTAGGGAAGGAAGATGATCGCATAAAGGCGCGTGACCACGCCGTAGGTGGCAACGGCTTGCGAGCCGAAGCCGGCAAGAAGCGCCACCATGTAGACCTCCGTCGCCGGCTGGACGATATTCTGCCCTGAGGCAGGGATGGCGAAGCGGATCAAGCGAACGAAGTCGGCGAACAGCTCTTTGAGGCTTCCTCGCACTCTTCCCAAGATGTCGTAGTGCTTCAATCCCCACAGCAACAAGAGGCAGCCCAAGGCGCGTGCGATGAAGGTTGCCCAAGCAGCCCCTGCGATCTCCAAGCGCGGCAAGCCCCACAATCCGAAGATCAGCAGAGGATCGAGGACGATATTGACCATCGAAGCAAACAGCATGACGAGCCCAGGAAAGACAGCGACAGCGTGCGCACGCAGAAGGTGGTTGACAACGATCAGCAGCGTCAGCATCGGAGAACTCGCATACCATATACGCATGTAGGTCTTGATGAGAGGCAGCGTCTCGCTGCTGGCGCCCATGGCTTGGAAGACGGGTTCGATCGTCAAAAAGCCCACGGTTGCAAGCGCCGTTCCGTAGAGGAACGCGAGTAGCACGGCAGAACTTCCCAGCCCGTAGGCTTCCTGCGTCTTGCCTTCGCCCAGAGCTTGGGCGACCAACGCCGTCGCCGCGATGCCGAGCGCTATCGAGAGCGTGATGAAGGCAAAAAGAAGAGGGAAGACAAAGCTGATCGCAGCCAGAGGGACGGCACCGAGCTTCCCGACGAAGAAGACATCGGCAAGGTTGAAAAGAAATATCCCCAAAAGCCCGACGATCGTAGGCCAAGCCAAGCGTACAACATTGACAACGAGGCTCCCTTGCAACAGGCGCGCATGTCTGTTTTCGGTCTGCGTTGCGCGGCCGCTCGCAGGGCGAACGCCGCGCCGTCTAGAGTCGCTCATCGGCACTCATACACAAGCAGACAACACGAACAAGGGGTGGGCGAACAAGGGGTGGGCGAACAAGGGGTGGGCGAACAAGGGTTTTGCAAAAAAGGGTTTGGCGAAAATTTGTCATCTCGTTCTCTCTCCCGTCATCCGAAGGCGACGCTCTCCCCGCAACCGCAACGCGCCGTCGCTTTGGGGCTGTTGAAGACAAAGCCACTGGAGAGCTTCGTCTCTCGATGGTCGATCTCCGTTCCCAGCAGGAACAGGGTTGCCGCAGGGTCGATGTGCAAGTCTACTCCCTTGACGCGCTGGCGGATGTCGCCGCTGCGAGTTTGCTCGCTGCGCACATAGTTCAAATCGAAGCTCATTCCCGCGCAACCGCCTTTCTTCAACGACAGACGCATCGCTGATACAGGCGCTCCGCCGCGCTCCGCTTCCGCTGCGAGCAAGGCGTGCAAACGCGCCGCTGCTCGGTCGGTCACGACGACGATCTTTTCGTTGCGAATACCCGACTTGTCCATATCTGACTTGTTGATGCACCTGTTCCCTAGTATCGTATCACATCGATATTGTATCATCGCTGTCAAGCCCTTGATGACATTCTTGGATAACATTCCAGGATAACATTCCAGGATAACATTCTTTGGACGGCATCCTTGGACGGCATTCTTGTCCGCGAGTTTTCACGCAAGCTCCCCCATGCAAGCCCTTTTTCAGCCCCTCGTCGATCAGTTCCACGCGCTCCTGCAGCCCCTCTACGACGCCTTGGAGCAGCTGCGCTTCTTCGTAGCCCTCATTCTCAACGCCCTCGCCGCTCTGTGCTTCGCGCAGACCTTCGAGAACCGCGCGACCGCTTTCTCGCGCCTCGTCTATCTGCTCGTGCTGTGGTTTCTTCTGCCGACGGCGCTCTCGCTTGTCGATTCTTTCTATCAATTGCTCGGTTTTTCCAGCCGCGAAAACCTCAAAGCTTGGCTGTGGCTCGTCAAGCCGAGCGTCCTCTCGTTGTTCTGTTGCGCCTATTGTGTCGCCACCTTCTTCGCGTGGCGCAGGAAAAACTTCCTAGACATCGCCCTCTTCGTCGTCGCTGCGTGTTTGATGCTGCACCGCCTCTACAATCACTACATGCCGAGCGCGTAGCGCGCGTCCTCGGACATCAGCTCGGGCGACCAGGGCGGATCCCAAGTGAGTCGCACGCGCACGCGCCCCACCCCGCCGAGACAAGCCGCAGCGTCGGCAACTTGCTGCGGCAACTCGCCTGCGACAGGGCAGGCGGGCGCGGTGAGCGTCATGACGATCTCCCAATCGCCCTTGTTCTCATCGTTGCCCTTGTCGTTGCCCTTGTCGTTGCCCTTGTCGTTGCCCTTGTCGTTGCCCTTGTCGTTGCCCTTGTCGTTGCCCTCGTCCTTGCCACCCTCCGTAGCGACGATGTCGTAGATCAGCCCCAAGTCGTAGATATTGACAGGAATCTCAGGGTCAAAGACGGTCGAGAGCGCAGCCACGATCGCATCGCGCGAGGCGAGCTCTACCCCCTTCGCAAGCTCTTCGCCACTGAGAAACTCGCTGCCCTCAGGGACGCTGGGCTGCATCGCATCGAGCGCGTAGGGATTCGTAAAGTGCGTCATCGTTCTCTGCCTATCTTTCCTTGACTTCTGTCCGCGTCAAGCGAGCATAGTACGAGCTTTCGCCAAAGCCTCGACGAAGGCTTCGCACTCCTGCTCGCTGTTGTAAAGGGCGAGAGCGACACGCAGGCATCCCGAAAGTCCGTAGTGTCGCACCAGCGGCTCCGCGCAGTGAAAGCCCGCGCGACAACAGAAGCCCTGCTTGTCCAAGAGGGTTGCGAGGTCGAACGCGTTCAACCCGTCGAGCGCGAAAGAGAAAATAGGCGCACGCGCGCGCGCCACACCCAGCAGCGTCAGTCCTTCGATGCCTTGAAGGCGTTGTTGCATGCCCTCGCCGAGCCGCTGTTCGTGCTTCTCGATAGCCTCGATGCCGATGCGTCGCACGAATTTCAACGCCGCGTCCAGCCCGACCGCTTGGGCAATCGGCGGCGTTCCCGCCTCGAACTTCCACGGCAAGCTGTTCCAGCTCGCCTGTCGAAACGAGACGCGCTCGACCATTTCTCCGCCGTACTGCCACGGCGGCATCGCCTCCAGCAGCTGCTCCTTGCCGTACAGCACGCCGATCCCCGACGGAGCGAACACCTTGTGTCCGGTGAACACATAGAAGTCTGCGTCCAGCGCCCGCACATCGACGGGTGCGTGCGGAACGGCTTGACTGCCGTCGACCAACACCAGCGTGTCGTGGCGGTGTGCCGTTGCGACGAGCTCGGCGATCGGGTTCTTCGTTCCCAGCACATTCGAGACATGCGCGAGCGCGACCAATGCGACATCGTTCGTCTTCAGCAGATTCTCGTAAGCCTCCGAGTCGATCTCGCCTGCGTCGTTGATCGGGATCACCAGCAGTTCCGAGTCGCAGCGCGCAGCGAGCCGCTGCCACGGCACAAGGTTCGAGTGGTGTTCCATCATCGAGATGGCGAGCGCAGGCTTTCGTCTGCAATCGCGTGCCAAAAGATCGCCCCAGCAGTTGGCGACCAAGTTGATCGCTTCGGTCGCGTTGCGCGTAAAGACGATCTCGCACGCCTTCGCCGCGCCCAAATGCTGTCGCACCGCTTCGCGCGCCCCTTCGTAGCGTTCGGTCGAGCGTTCCGCCAGCCAATGCGCGCTGCGGTGAACATTGGCGTAGTCGGTCGCGTAAAAATCGGCGAGGGCATCGATCACTTCGCGCGGCTTCAGCGCGCTCGCAGCGCTGTCGAAATAGACGATGGCGGCACCTTGCTCGTTCTTTTGTCGCAGGGCGGGGAAGGCTTCGCGCAGTTGGGCGAGGGGAAAATCCTCTGCTAGACGCTCCTCTTGCTTGCCCTCTTGCTTGCCCTCTTGCTTTGAAGGTTTAAGGCTCTGCTCGGCTATTGCGATGTTGCTCATGCTCGTCGAGGTTGTTCGGATTGCATGTGCGATTGCAACGCCTCGGCGCAGTCTTTCCGCTGGCAGTGCAAGGCTTCTGCCACGAAGGCTTGCAGCAAAATCTCTTCTGCGCGCGCACGCACGATCCCGCGCGAGCGCAAGTAGAGCAGCTGTTCTTCGTCGAGCGCACCGATGGTGGCTCCGTGGCTGCACTTGACATTGTCGGCGTAAATCTCGAGCTCGGGCTTGTGATAGGCTTGCGCGCGCTCGGAAAGCAGGAGCGCGCGGCTCATCTGATAGCCTTGCGTCTCCTGCGCTTCGGGTGCGACGAAGATCTTGCCGTGAAAAACGCCGCGTCCTTTGTCCTCCAGCACTCCCTTGTAGAGTGCGTCCGAAGTACCGTGCGCGCGGTTGTGAAAAATTTCTGTGTCGTTGTCGATATGCCCCTTGCCTTCGGTGCGATAGGCGCCGTGCAGCTTGCACGAGGCATCGACCCCCTCCAAGGCGACGCTCACCTCTTGGCGCGTCAAGCCCTCGCCGCGCAAGGCGGAGATGTGGGCGTAGGAAGATTTTTCGCCTACCCGTGCCGTCGTGCGCGAGAAGCCGCAGCTGTCCTTGCTTCGGCGTTGCAAGACGACATGCTCCAAGTGCGCTCCCTCCGCCACCTCCAACTCGATGAGGTCGTTGCTCCAGCAGGGGTTGACCTCGTCGAAGGTTTGGACGAATGTCGTCGACCCCGATACCGCCTCGATACGCAAGCGCGTTTGCAACAAAGGGAGCGAAGAAGGTTGCGAGGAAGATTGCGAGGAAATGCTTTTGTTAGGCTCGGTCGTAAGAAAGAGGGCATGCACGAAGGGTGTCGTTTCGTCCAGCACCACGCGCCACGCCTCGCAGTGCGACCCGACATTGAGCGCAGCCAACGGCTGGTCGCTGGCAACGCGCGGCAACCCCGCGTACGGCGTGACCTCAGGCGTGCGAGCATGACAGCGTTCTTGCAGCCGACCGTCTACGAACAGCAGCAAACTTGCGTCAGGAAAAAGATCGATTTCGCTAAGTCTGTCCGCGACAGGTCTGTCCGCGACAGGTCTGTCCGCGACAGATTTGGCGACGCTAGGTTTGGCGACGCTAGGTTTGGCGACGCTAGGTTTGGCGACGCTAGGTTTGGCTACTCTAGCCTTGGCTACCCTAGCCTTGGCTATTCTTTCGGCAACCCTTTCGCTCCACCCCTTTTCTTTGTGCGCCAGGTAGAGCCGCGTTTGCGCTACTTTTCCCAGCGGCGTGTATTTCCATCGCTCCGCTGCAGGCGAACCGCGCTGCGGCAGCCCGTGTTGCAGGAAGAGCTCGCGCGCCTCTCCCTTGTCGCGCAACAGCCCCGAAGGCAACTCAGGCAGAAGGATCGCAGAGGAGGAGGGTTGTGCCAACATCGTCGCCGAAAGGTCAGTCTGCGCTCAAGGTTGCGTGACTTTTTTCTCGCGCTTGCTGTTGTAGCAGGGGTGCGTAGCCCTCAGCTTCGAGCTCGGCGCACAGCCGCTTGTCGCCGGAGCGCACGATGCGCCCGTCCAGCAAGACATGGACGCGGTCGGGTTCGATATACTCCAGCAGTCGCTGGTAGTGGGTGATGATGAGAAAGCTGCGCGTGGCATCGCGCATGCGCGTCAAGCCCTCGGCGACGCTGCGCATGGCGTCGATGTCGAGCCCTGAATCGGTTTCGTCGAGGATGGCGAGCTTGGGTTGCAAGGCGGCGAGTTGAAGCATCTCGTTGCGTTTCTTCTCGCCGCCTGAGAACCCGTCGTTGACGGAACGTTTCAGCATGCTCTCTTCGATGCCGAGATCGCGCGCAAGCGCACGCACGCGCTTGACTTGGGCGATGCGATCTTCTGTCGCCTCCTCTCCGCGCGCACGCGCTTGTGCGTCCAGCGCCTCGCTGAGGAAGCGCATGCCCTGCACGCCCGGCAGAGCAACGGGGTACTGGAAGGCGAGAAACAGCCCTTTGTGAGCGCGCTCTTCAGGCAAGAGGGCGAGCAAGTCTTCGCCATCGAACAGCACGCGCCCCTCGACCTCGAAGCCCTCTCTGCCGGCGAGAACGCTTGCAAGCGTGCTCTTGCCGCCGCCGTTCGGTCCCATCACGGCGTGCACTTCGCCGCGAGGAATCTCCATCGAGACGCCGCGCAGGATCTCTTTGCTCGTCTCCCCGTCCTCGAGGCGTACACGCAGATTTTCTATGGAAAGCAAGGCGGACACAAGGATTCGCGGCGAAGAAGAAGGGGTGGCAGAAGTATTGTTGCGAAAACATCGTTGCAACAAAGAGCGTTTGCGAAGGCTACAACAAGGACGAGGCAAGATTAAAAGACTTGCGCTTTCTTGTCAAGCGTGATTTAACGAGACGATGATGAAGGGCTTTCGACTGCTCGCGGGCTTTCCTCTGTTTTCCTTGAGGAACTGGGGTGTTCTGTTGTTGTTCGTCTATTGTCTTGCGATGGGCTACCGCCTTTTTTACGGCGAAAACCGTCTCTCGGAGCTTTCGCGCTTGGAACTGCGGCAGTCGCGTTTGGAGAGCGGGCTCGCGGGGTTGCGTTTTGAACGCGCGATGTTGGAGCGGAACGTCGAGCGTTTGCAAGAAGAAAGCTTGGACCGCGAGCTCTTGGAGACGCTTCTGCGCGCCAAGCTGAAGATGGCGCGCGAAGACGAGGCGGTGTTGATCTTGCCGGAGGCGCAACCTTGACCAAGCCCTCGTCTGCCAACGGCGTTGCGGCAAGCTTCTCTGCTGAAGAGGCGCTCGGTCTTTTTCACAAGATGTTGCAGATCCGCCGCTTCGAAGAGCGCGCAGGACAGATCTACGGCATGGGAGTGATCGGCGGTTTCTGCCATCTCTATGTCGGACAGGAAGCCGTCGTCGTCGGTGTCCAAAGCGCGCTCGAAGCGCACGACAGCATGATCACGGGCTACCGCGAGCATGGTCACATGCTCGCCTGCGACATCGAGCCTGAGCGCGTCATGGCAGAGCTGGCAGGAAGGGCAGCAGGCACCAGCGGCGGCAAGGGCGGATCGATGCACCTCTTTGCGCCCGAAAAGGGATTCTTCGGCGGACACGGTATCGTCGGCGCACAGGTCGCGCTGGGAACAGGTATCGCGCTGCGCCATCGCTACGAGGGTACGGGCGGCGTTTGCGCAACCTTCTTCGGCGACGGGGCTGCCAACCAAGGACAAGTCTACGAGTCCTTTAACATGGCGGCGCTGTGGCGTCTGCCCGTGCTTTACATCATCGAGAACAATCGCTACGGCATGGGCACCAGCGTCCAACGCGCTGCGGCAGGCACGAGCAAGGACGGACATCGCCTGTGGGCACGAGGGCGCGCCTACGGAATTCCAGGCGAGGAGGTCGACGGCATGGATGTGCTGGCGGTGCGCAACGCCGTTCTGAAGGTGCTGGCGCATTGTCGTAAGAAAGGTCCCTACATCCTGGAGGTCGAAACCTATCGCTATCGCGGGCATTCCATGTCAGACCCCGCCAAGTATCGCACGAAAGAAGAAGTGCAAGAGATGCGCGAGCAGCACGACGCTATCGAGAGCATGCGCGCAACTTTGATCGAACAAGGATGGGCAAGCGAGCAGCAGCTCAAGGAGATGGACAAGCAGGTGCGCGAGCAGATGAGAAAGGCTGCCGATTTCGCTACCCAAGCCCCTCTGCCCGCCGAAGAAGAGCTGACGAGCGATGTCTACGCTTGAAGACGAGCCCGAAAACAAGCACGAAGACGAGCACGAAAACGACTAAGTTCCCAAGACGAAAGTAGAAACAAGCCGATGTCTGTCTCCGTTCTGATGCCCGCCCTCTCGCCCACGATGACGCAGGGCGCGCTGGCGCGCTGGTGCGTCAAGGAAGGCGATGAAGTCGAGGCGGGAACGGTGCTGGCAGAGGTGGAAACCGACAAGGCGGTCATGGAAGTGGAATCCGTGGAAGAGGGCAGAATCGAAAAACTGCTGGTCGCCGCAGGAACGAAGAACATCCAGGTCAACACGCCGATCGCGCTGATCGCAAGCGACGACGAACAGAATGCCGCCCCTGCACCCGCGCCGTCCCCCGTCTCCGCGAAAGCACCAGTGCCAGCGTCAGCGCAGCAAAGAGCAAAAGTAGAGGCAAAAGAAGAGACTACTAAAGAGACTCCGCAAGAGACTACTAAAGAGACTACGCGAACAATCGAGGCGCTGTCGCAGACGAAGGCAGAGCCAACCCTCGGTGCAGAAGTGCGCCAGAGTGTGCGAGAAGCCCTGCGCGACGCGATGGCAGAAGAGATGCGCCGCGACGCGCGCGTCTTTTTGATGGGAGAAGAGGTGGGACAATATCAAGGCGCCTACAAGGTGAGCCAAGGGCTTTTGGAAGAGTTCGGCGAAATGCGCGTGCTGGACACTCCGATCAGCGAAATGGGCTTTTGCGGCATCGGCGTGGGCGCCGCCTTGGCAGGCTTGCGTCCGATCGTCGAGTTCATGACCTTCAACTTCGCGATGCAAGCCATCGACCACATCGTCAACTCTGCAGCCAAGACGCGCTACATGTCGGGAGGCAGCCTGCGTTGTCCGATCGTCTTTCGCGGGCCCAACGGCGCTGCCGCGCGCGTTGCCGCTCAACATTCGCAATGCTACGCGAGCTGGTACGCGCACTGCCCAGGCTTGAAGGTGGTCGCGCCCTATTCGTCGCGCGACGCAAAGGGGCTGCTGAAGGCGGCGGTGCGCGACGACAATCCCGTTGTCTTCTTGGAAAACGAAATCCTCTACGCACAGGAGTTTCCCCTAGCCGATGCCGAAGAGCTGATCCCGATCGGCAAGGCCGCCTTGTTGCGGGAGGGAAGCGATCTTACCCTCGTCTCCTTTTCGCGCATGGTAGGCTTGTGTCTCGAAGCCGCAGAGCAGATCTCGAAGCAAGGCGTCTCCTGCGAGGTCGTCGACTTGCGATCCTTGCGACCGCTCGACACCGAATGCCTGTTGCAATCGCTCAAGAAGACCAACCGCATGCTGGTCGTCGAAGAGGGCTGGCCCTTCGCCTCCGTCGGTAGCGAGATCGCCGCATTCCTGAGCGAAAAAGCTTTCGACTGGCTCGACGCACCGATCGCGCGTCTGTCCGGCAAGGATGTTCCCATGCCGTACGCAGCCAACCTCGAAGCGCTCGCGTTGCCTTCGGTAGAAAACATCTGCCGCCGCGCGCTTGAACTCTGCAACAAAGCATGACTGCCCCACGCGCCACTCCCGCGAGCGCGCACACCCCGCGCGCAACTCCTTTGGCGCGCAGGCTTGCGCAAAGCCGAGGTCTCGCCCTCGAAACCCTCTCCCCCTCAAGCGCACGAGGGTCGAGGCAAGGAACGATTAAAGCGGACGATGTTCTCGACGCGCTGGAGAACATTTCCCCAAAAGAAAACGGCGACACCAGACTCTTCGCCTCGCCGCGCGCCCGCGCGCGCGCCAAAGAAGAAGGCATCGACATCGCGCTTCTGCAAGGCAAGGGCAGCGGTCCGCAAGGTCGCGTCGTCCAGCAGGATGTCGAACAAGCCTTGAAGCAAGGCTTGCAACAAGGCTTGCAACAAGGCGATGTCCAACAGGGCGATATGGCAGCGCAAGTTCTTCCTCTGGATCCCCCCTTCGAGCTGCGTCCCCATACGACGATGCGCGAGGTGATCGCAGAAAGGCTGACGCTCTCCAAAAGGACGATCCCGCATTTCACGCTCACCGTTGCCTGTCAGATAGACGCGCTACTCTCGCTGCGCGAGCAAATCAACGGTCACTTCTACGAGCAGCACCACCGTGCAAATCTACAAAAAAGACAAGACGCAAAACAAGACGCAGCGCCACCCAAGTCCTTCAAGGTCTCGCTCAACGATCTTATGGTCAAGGCGCTCGCGCTGTCTTTCGAGGCTTGCTCGCAGGAGGATGTCGCCGTCAATGTCGCTTGGACAGACGAGGGCATGAAGCATTTCCAAAGGGTCGATGTCGCCGTCGCCGTCGCCATCCCCGGCGGGCTCGTCACCCCGATCGTCAGGGATGCTGCGACCAAGCCCCTCGTCGTGCTTGCACGCGAGCTGCACACGCTGATCGCGCGCGCTCGTCGAGGCAAGCTGCAACCCCAAGACTATACGGGCGGTACCGTTTCGATCTCGAACTTGGGCATGTTCGGAATCCACGCCTTTCAGGCGATCGTCAATCCTCCGCAGTCCGCCATCCTCGCCATCGGTGCCGCCGAGAAGGTGCTGGCAAAAACCCCTTCCAACGAAATCGTCGAAAAAACGCGCTTGTACGCAACCCTCTCCGCCGACCACCGCGCGATCGACGGCGCGGCGGCGGCGCAACTCTGCCGCCACTTCAAGAAGATCGTAGAAAAGCCCGCTCTGCTCTTGCTCGATCACAAAAATGTGATGTAAAAACTAAAAAAACTAAAAAAAAAGATTGACAAGCGCGAACGCAAAGGCTAGGATGAGCGCATCTCGGTTGAGAAGGCGTGGAAACGACGCGCGAGATATAAGGTGATGTAGGGGGGGATGCCGATGTAACCAAGCCAGCGTCAAGTTCTGGTTTGTTGCCTTGCATACTCTGCTCACACTTTTCGGGGGAACTTTGGGGGATTTTCCGCAGACAACTCGTCGGTGGAAGATAGGGCAGGAAGAAATGACAAGGGAAGGACAGCCCTTGTTTCCTAGAATGGAGCAGAACGGCTCCGCGTCCGATCCCTTCCTCCTCCGCCTCAACGCGAGGGGGCAAGGCAGAGGACAACAGAGTGCCAAAGGAGGTTCAGCCCGTGTCGCTGACCACCCCGCCCCCTGAACAGGGAGACTACAGCGGATACGCCACCGCGATGCGCACTTCTCGTGCACAGAAAGACAACAAACGCGCGCTCGGACTGAGTGCGCTGCTCTCTTCGAGTGCGCTCGCCTTCCTGATGGAAGGCTGCGGCGCAAACGGCGAAGGAGGAGCGGGTATCGTCGTCGACGACAGCATTCCGCCCCCCGCCGCCGCCAACCTAACCGAGCAACTGCAACAAATCATCGACACCGAAACGAACGCACCCCCAAGGTTTTACGAAACTACCACGCGGAGCATCGATCCGAACGAGGACCCTCTGGGAGGCTTCTCCTTGCCCGGAACCTCGGCACAACTGAGCGAGCTGCGTGTCGTAGAAGAGGTCGATAGCGAAGGCAACCCTTTGCCGAACGGACAACCGCAAAAGACGATCGTCGCTTTCGAAGATCAAGTTCTCGATGTCGGCTTGTCGAATGTTGGCTTGGGAGAGCCCGAAACTGCGACGGTGAGTCTGCAGACAACCCTTGGCTTTGAGGTCGAACTCATCTCTGCAGAGACGGACAGCCAAGGCAATTTGATCCCCCAGCACAGAGCCTATGTCGTCACCTTGACCCCGGAGTCGGACATTCTGCAGAACGGCGAGCCTGTCGTGCAAAGGATCATCGTACGACAGCTCTTCTTTCCCAACGACGGCAACCCCAACAACGATCCCGACGAAGTGGAGGTGTTCAAGGAAACAACCTTCCAAAGGAGCCTTCCGGGAGGGGGCACAGAGGAGGTCACGATCATCGAAAGAATCAGCGAAGACGCGCAGGGGAATTTTCTTCTGCCCCTAAGCTTTACCGCCACCGTCGATGACAGTGCTACAGGCATTCAGATCAAAAAGGATTTTGTCGATACACCGATCGGGCTCGACATCGCAGCCTTGACCCTTGTCGAAGGGGCGGGGTCGCTGGAGGAGATCGTCAAAGATGTCATCTCTGCCCCTGAAAACGCCAATCCTCCGCCTTCCGAATCGACCTCGGTGGAGACGACGATCGTCGATGCAAACGGGCAACAGATCATCAAACGCGGCACCAACTACGATACGCCGTCTGAACCGGACCCGAACAACGGCAACAGGAACACCTTCACCGCAAGCCCTGAGGGATTGGCGCAAAGGTTCCGAGGCACGTCCGCCAACAATGAGGATACCGTCGACTACGGCAGCTACGAGAACCCTGTGGCAGTCGATCTCAACCAAGAATTGCAGTCGGGCGAGCTTGCCGACGGCTCGACGACATCCAACGCAGGCGACACGTTGCTCTCCGTCGAAAATGTGGTCGGCGGCAGCGGCGACGACACGATCAGAGGCAACGACGAAAACAACAGATTGGAAGGCAGAGGCGGCGACGACACGCTCGAGGGCAGAGGCGGCGACGACACCTTGCTGGGCGGCGCAGGCGACGACAGCCTTACAGGAGGCACGGGAGACGACATCATGGAAGGCGGCGCAGGCGACGACAGCCTTACAGGCGGCGCAGGGACAGATACCCTCAAAGGCGACGCAGGCGACGACAGGCTTACAGGCGGCGCGGGGACAGACGATCTCGACGGCGGCGCAGGCACCGACACGCTCTCTTACGAGGGCGAGAGCGAAGGCGTGGCCGTCGTGCTGGACGACGGAGTGGGAGGACAGAGCGCGACCAATGCCGCAGACGGCTTGGTGCGCGACGATATCGGCGGCTTCGAAAATGTCGTGGGCTCTACGGGCGACGACACGATCACGGGCGACGACGTCGACAATATCATCGAGGGCGGCGACGGCGGCGACGATCTCGACGGCGGCGCGGGTGAGGACACCGTCTCGTACAGAAACTCCGATCTCGGAGTTTTTGTCGACATCTTGAACTCTGCCATCATCGGCGGCCATGCAGACGGAGATACCCTGTCAGGGTTCGAAAACATCATAGGCTCCAGGCACAGCGACACGCTCACGGGCGACGGCGGCGACAATGTTCTCGAAGGCGGCGGCGGCAGAGACGATTTGGAGGGCGGAGCAGGCACCGACACCCTTTCTTACGAGAACGAGCAAGCGGCAGTCGTCGTCAACCTCGACGACGGAGTGGGAGGACAGAGCGCGACCAACGCTGCAGACGGCTTGGTGCGCGACGATATCGGCGGCTTCGAAAATGTCGTGGGCTCTAGGGGCGACGACACGATCACGGGCGACGGCGGCGACAATGTTCTCGAAGGCGGCGCGGGCGCGGATACCTTGGACGGCGGCGCGGGCGAAGATACGGCATCCTACGAAAACTCCGCGGCAGCCGTGCAAGTCGACCTCTCTGACAACAGCAACAACAGGGGCGGAGACGCAGAGGGCGACAGAATTGCCAACATAGAAAACATCCTCGGCTCTGCGGGCGACGACACGCTCACGGGCGACGGCGGCGACAATGTCATCGAGGGCGGAGCAGGCTTCGACAGACTCTACGGCGGAGGCGACAACCTCGACAACGGCGGCATCGGCGACACCCTTTCTTACGAGAACGAGCAGCAGGGGGTCACCGTCGATTTGGACAACGGACGAGGCGTGCAGCTGGCGACAAGACCTGACGGAACGGGACGCAACAGGGCTATCGACAGAATTCAAGGCTTCGAAAATGTCCTCGGCGGCGCAGGCGACGACACACTATCAGGCGACGCCCGCAACAATATCCTTCAAGGCGGCGCGGGCGACGACAGATTGAAAGGCGACGGCGGCGCAGACACCCTCCAAGGCGGCGCAGGAGACGACACGCTGGAAGGCGGCGCGGGAGACGACATCCTGGAAGGCGGCGCAGGCGAGGACACCTATATCTATCGCTACACAACCGCCGACAAGGACGGTGAGGACAGAATCATCGACAGCGACGGAAAAACGATCCGACTGCATCTCGACGGAAGATTCTCGGAAGCTGTCGGTGGCAAAAGCAACCAAGCTTTGGTCGACCAACTGAGCCTCAACGGCCTCAACATCGAACGCTTCAGAGAGGACGACGGAGCAGGCAATCAGATCTCCTTCCTCCAAATAAGATTCGACAGCGACAATCGTCTGCTGGTCGCGGCGCAAGGCATCAGTGACCCAGGGTTCGAGTTGACCATCGTCGTTGGCAATACCGAACAAACCATCTCGTCTCTAACTTTGGTGAACAACTTCGTCAATGTCGGCACCACCCACCCCGGCACGCCCGATGTGCCAGGTCCCCACAACGGGGGTCTCATCAACAACAAAGCGGTCGATACGGTCTCGTACGCGGTTTCGGAGACCGCCGTCATCGTCAGATTGCCGCCTACGATCGGAGGCGCGCCGCAAGGCGAAGGAGCTGCTTTAGGAGACACCTTCCAGAATATCGCCAACATCATCGGCTCCAACAAAGAAAGCGAAGCCGACATCCTTGTAGGCGACAACGCGGACAACATTCTCACAGGGATCAAAGGAGACGACACGCTGGAGGGAAGGGGGGGCGCAGACACCTTGGACGGCGGAGAGGGAAGCGACACCGCAAGCTACGAAAGCTCCGCGGGAGGGGTCACCGTCGATCTCTCGGATACCGACAGAGAAATAGGCGGAGACGCCGACAGGGATACGCTCATCGACATCGAAAATGTCATCGGTAGCGATGAAGAAGACAGTATCACCGGCAACGAAAAAGACAACACGCTAGAGGGCGGAGGGAAGACGGACAGACTTTACGGCGGAGGCGGAAGCGACACCCTGCGCGGCGACGCAGGGGCAGACTTCCTCTACGGCGAGACGGACAACGACTTCTTGTACGGAGGCGACGATAACGACGAGATCGAGGGTGGAGCAGGAGACGACGAACTCTACGGCGAGGCGGACGGCGACACCTTGAAAGGCGAGGCAGGCAACGACAACCTCTACGGCGGAGAGGGCGACGACACGCTGGAGGGCGGCATAGGAATCGACACTCTTGAAGGAGGGATAGGAGACGACATTCTAAAAGGCGAGGCTGGCAACGATATCCTCGATGGTGGCGACGGACTAGATAGGCTGGAAGGCGGAGACGGAGAAGACCAATACCGATATCGCTTCGAAGCAAGCAGCTCGCAGAACAGAGACACCATCGAGGATGCCGACAGGGATATCGAACGAATCACCATCGACCTGACAGACTCGCTCTCTCCCGCTCAGATCGACGCGCTCAACCTCCTTCCCGACGACCCAGGCACGGAGTTCATCTTGGAACTGCGACGACAGGATATTGCCAGAACGAAAAAGGAGGGCAACAGCGGTGCAGACCTCAAATTCTTGTTCGGCAGCGGCGACGACCCTGCCAACAGCCTCACCATCGTCAACTTCGATAACCTCTACGACTCGACAGAACTGACCTTCCTGTACGGCGACAGCACCTCTCCCGACAGCGAAACCATTCTCGCAAGAGACATCAAGGGGCTGGAAATTATTCCTGTTGCCGACGGAATGCTTCTCGAGCTCACATCAGACCAGCTCCAGCAGAGCCTGATCATCGAGGGGGGGAGCGATTCCAGCGTAAGCTACGCAAACAGCGCGAGCAGAGACGGCATCGTAGCCGATCTGAGCGTCGATTCGACCCCGACAGAGAGCAGAGGAACGGTCGAACGATCAGAAGGAAGCAGCGATTACTCAGACACCCTCATCTCGATCGACCACATCGAAGGCAGCAACAGAGCAGACCAAATCACGGGCAACGACCAAAGAAACATTCTCAAGGGCGGCGACGGAGGCGACACGCTCACAGGAGGGGCGGGCAACGACGAACTCGACGGCGGCGAAGGAATCGACACATTGCGGGGAGGGGACGGTAGAGACGAACTGGATGGCGGCGAGGGCAACGACAAGCTCTACGGCGACGAAGGCAACGACGAACTCGACGGCGGCGCAGGCGACGACGAACTCGCAGGAGGAATAGGAAGGGACTACTACCTCTATCGATACACCGCCACCGAAAAGGACGGGAAGGACACCATCGCATCAGAGGAAGACACAGGAAACACCTTGCGAATCGTCTTGCCGTCAGGCGCTGCCATCGCCGCAGACAACTGGAACACAGACTTCCTGTCTGGCGAGCGCGAAGGCGATACCCTCACGCTCACGATGAGAAAAACCGACGGAACCCTGGACGAAGACAACACCATCGCACTCGACGCTCGCGATCTGGAGGCGGGAGCAGAAAGATTCACGCTCGAATTCGCAACGACCGCAGACCTCAACAGAGGCGCCGATCTCCTCACGATCAGCGCGGGAAGCTTGCGAAGATTCTTAGAGCAGATCGATGTCGAGGGAACAAGCGCCGACAATACCGACGAGACGCTCGTGGTCGAGCCTAGAATCACCGCTTCGGTGACAGGACAGGCAGGCAACGCGGATACCGTCACGTTCGAAAACTTCGTCGATCCGAACGAAAAGGTGACCCTCGACCTCACGCAAGGAAGCCCGCAAGAAGCCCAAATCACAGACAGCAACGACAACATCATCCAAAGCGTCGACATCGAAAACATACGCAACATCATCGGCAGCGCGGGCGCAGACGTCCTCACGGGCGACGACGAAGACAACACCCTCCAAGGCGGCGAGGGCGCAGACACCTTGGAAGGAGGACAAGGAAACGACATCCTCCAAGGCGGCGAGGGCGACGACGTCTATATCTTCGACAACAGCTTCGGCGCCGACACGCTCAACGAAATCAACGGCGGAACAAGCGACCTCGTCTTCAGAGATGCCGGAAGCAACAACGCAGAATGGCAGGCAGACTTCACCTTCGCATTCTCGCGCAGAGACGACGAACTCACGATCAGTTTTGACGACAATAGCGGCAACGAGGGATCGGTCGTCATCGAAAACTACCGCTCGTTCGCCATCGGAACCTTCCAAATCAAGCACGGAGTAGCGACAGGCGACAACCTCAACGCTCAACTGGGAGACGACTCGGTCAACACATTTACGGGAACGGCGGACAACGACTACCTGCTCGGATTCGAGGGCAACGACATCCTCGAAGGCGAGGGGGACGACGACTGGCTTGCTGGCGGCGACGACGACGACAAACTCTACGGCGGCGCAGGCGACGACAAACTCTACGGCGGAGACGACGAGGACGAACTCTACGGCGACGGCGACGAGGACGAACTCTACGGCGGAAAGGGAAGAGACACGCTGGATGGCGGCGCGGGCAACGACACGCTCGAAGGCGGCGAAGGCGGCGACAGCAGCAACAGCGAGATGCTCACAGGTGGAGCAGGCTCCGACACTTATGTCTACCACTACACAGCCGCGAGAAAGGACGGAATCGATACCATCACCGACGACGACGCAGGGAGCAACATCATCCGCATTCTCTTGGAGCCGGTCGGCGGAAGAAGCCAATGGCAAGACTATGTCGAGATCGTCGAGGATGGATCCACCCCCGGCAGCGGTTTCGTCCGCTTCAGACTTATCGACTCCGGCGGATCCGCAGACGACGACCATTACATCCGTGTCTTCAGAGCCAACATCGACAACAGAAGGTTCGAACTCGAATTGCAAGATGCCAACGGCAACCGCTTGTTTGATGTTTCGGAGAACGATTTGCTGAGCGCCTTGCCCGGACTCAATGTGGATATCCCAGACCCTCCTAGTGTCGACCAAGTGTTCGACGGCGGCAAAGATGTCTCTCCTACCTTGAGCGAAGAGGATCGCGGCGGCGAGCTCAATTTCGGCACCAACTACGATAGCTCTAACGATGAAATCGTCATAGACCTACGAGATCCTCCCGCAGATTCGGAAGTCGACATCAACGGCAACAAGCACGATGTCCGCGGTGTGACCGACATCATCGGTAGCGCGGGCAACGACAAGCTTTCGGGAAACGACCAGTCCAATATCTTGAAGGGCGGCGATGGCAACGACATCATCAAGGGCGAAGGAGGAAAGGACAGACTGGACGGCGGCGATGGCATCGATACGCTCTCTTACGAGGACGAGGAAGAACCGACAGCACCAGGGCTCGGCGTCGCCGTCGATTTGGACGGGCGGACAGCCAACAACTACGACCCCAGCCAGCCTGAAGGAAACCGTATTAGCACCGAGGAGCGCGACGAGATCGACAACTTCGAAAATGTCATCGGAAGCGAATACGACGACCTGCTTACGGGCGACAACGATGACAATGAGCTGGAAGGCAGAGGCGGTGATGACATCATCGAAGGCGGCGGCGGCAACGACATCCTCAAAGGCGGAGAGGGCAACGACGACCTGAAAGGCGGCAGCGGCGTAGATACATTAGAAGGCGGCGACGGCGACGACACGCTAGAAGGAGGACTAGGAAACGACATCCTCGACGGCGGCGGGCAAGAAAGAAACGGAGAGGGAGATACGGCGAGCTACGAAGATTCCTCCAACGATATCATTGCGACCCTTGGGGCAGGGGGATCGGACGGCACAGCAACAGGAGAAGGCACGGACACCCTCATCGACATCGAGAACATCATCGGCGGAGATGGCGACGACATTCTCACAGGCAACGGGGGCGAAAACACACTCACAGGCGGCGCAGGCGAAGACGAGCTCTACGGCGGCGCGGGCAC
>JABACB010000010.1:0-11354 GCA_014237925.1 Alphaproteobacteria bacterium | reverse complement strand
CAACGACAAACTCTACGGCGGCGAAGACGACGATATCGTCCTTGAAGGCGGCGCGGGCGACGACACGATCGACGGCGGCGAGGGCAACGACATCCTCAGAGGCGGCGACGGCGTAGATACGCTCACAGGCGGAACAGGCGTAGATACTCTGGAAGGAGGCGCGGGTGGCACCGCCTCCGACAGCGAAGAACTCTCAGGCGGAACAGGCGCCGATACCTATGTCTATTACTACACCAACGGAAGAAAGGACGGAATCGACACCATCAACGAAGAGAGTGAGGATGTCGTCAACACCATTCGCATCGTCGTCGAAAACCATGGCACAGACGCATGGGGCGCAGGCAACGGAATCTATTTCGCGGACGACGCTGATCCTGCCAAGGTGCGTTTGTTCTTCGACAGCACGAACTATATCGTGCTCGACAGAGTAGACCTCGACGACAACCTTGACCTTGACGGCGGAAAGTCAAGGTTTCAGCTGGAAATCGTGGATACAGGGAACGCAGAGGCGACAGACTATCCAGACACTGCTGATAAGCTTCGCAGTGAATACGACCTCTTTAAAAACCCGCCGCCGCCGCAAATTTACGAGTACCAGACAAGCTCGGGCACGATCGCCGACACGCCTTTGACGGATGCAGGTGTCGTGCAAATCAATCTCGGCGACTTGGGAATCGATTTTGTCGGCACTGATCCCGATGACATCCAGGGATTGCTGTCGAGCGGAAGGTTTTCTTACACGGAGGATACGGTCAACGATCTGTTCACGCTCACCTTCGGCGACGGCAACACCTTCCCCATCCAAAGGGTTACGCTCAACAGCCCGCCGCCCCAAATCGAGCTGACGCCTTCAACAGGCGCAGCCTTGACATACGCGGCGAGTTCGAACGACTTCATCGATGCCCTGAATGCCTATACCGTGCGCGCTCCCGCTCAAGTTGAGGCAGATACGCACCTTGTCTTGGGTTCTGCGACGGAGCAAACCGCAGATTTCTCGGCGCTCTCGGAGCAGGTTGTTCTCGACCTTGCAAGCCGAACAGGGACAAGCCGAACAGGGACGCTCGACTCGCACGCCATCGCCGTCTTTAACATCGAGCATATAACGGGCGGCGACGGCAACGACATCCTCACGGGCAACGACAATGCCAACACCCTCATAGGCGGCGCAGGCACAGACACGCTCACAGGCGGAGGAGGAGACGACACGCTCACAGGCGGCGCAGGTATAGACACCTATATCTATCGCTACACAGCCGCCGACAAGGACGGGAAGGATACCATCGCGACGGAGGTCTCCTCAGACAGAAACATCATCCGCATCGTCGTCGCCGATACATCGGGAAGATGGAGCGACCTCGTAGAGGTGGAAAAAGACAGCACCACACTGACCTTGACCATGAGAGACAGCAGGGGACTTTTGGATAATGCCAACACACTCTCGCTCACCCTCGACGATATTGCCAACAGCAGATTCTCCCTTCGGTTCGCAACCTCCGACGACTTGAGCATCCCTGCCCCCCCCGCCCTCACCTTCAACTTGGAAGAGTTGCTGGGAGATATCTTCGTTACAAGAACTTCCGCATCTGGTCCTCAGACGCTCAATGTCGTGCGCCAAGACACGCGCTCCGTAGAGGGAGACCCCACCGAAGGAGACACCGTTTCTTTCGCAACCTTTACCGGTTCCGACGAGGAGGTGACCCTCGACCTTTCTGACGCAAGCCCGCAAGCGCAAATCACCGACGCCGTCGCCACCCCTGCCTTCTCCCAAACCGTCGCCGTATCAGGCGTGCGCCATATCACGGGCGGCGCGGGAGCGGACACGCTCACCGGCAACGACGAAGACAACACGCTCACAGGCGGCGCGGGCGCAGACACGCTCACAGGCGGGGCGGGCGCGGACACGCTCATAGGCGGCGCGGGCGACGACACGCTCAAAGGCGAAGGCGGCGTAGATACCATCGACGGCGGCGATGGCGACGACATCATCGAAGGCGGCTCGAGAGGAGACATCATCGACGGCGGCGGCGGCACGGATACCGTGAGCTACAAGGGATCGAGCACCGCCGTTACGGTCGATCTTTCCGACGGGAACACCGAGACAGGCGGAGACGCTGCGGGCGACAGGCTGAGAAACATAGAAAACATCGTAGGCTCGGACTACATCGACCCCAACGGGATCCTCACGGGCGACATCATCATCGGCGACAACAACCCCAACATCCTAGAAGGCGGCGCAGGCACAGACACGCTTACAGGCGGCGTGGGCGCGGACACCTATGTCTATCATTACACAGCCGCAAGAAAGGACGGAATCGACACTATCGATACCGAGGCGGACGCAGGCAACATCCTCCATATCCATCTCGACTCTTTGACGAACGCATGGAATACCGATGCGAACAATTTGCCTACGGGAGTGATTCGCTTCGAGCGCGAAAGCTTTACGGACATACGCCTTGTCTTCAACACCAACCGCAACCTCGCCGCCGACCCTGCCTTCGATTCCTCCAACTACATCATTGTGGACAAAGACGACCTTGTCGATGGAAGCGATGGAAAGTTCTCTCTGCGCTTGTCCGACGGTACCAACTCGGAGGATGTTTCCGCTGCCGATGTCAAGGCAGCCTACGGGGCGTACCAGCTGAACATTCCGGCAGACTTTACATACGATACAGACGGTTTTGCAAGTGTTTCTGAAACCAGTCTCAACAAAGAGTACATCATCGATCTGTCCGCTCTCATCCCTGACTTCGCCTCCGCAAGCATCAACAATGTGAACGATCTGCTGGCTTCCGGGCGCATCGCCTTCTTCAGGACGGGAACGGGCGGCGTAGACTTGAAGATCGTCTTCTTGGATGCCAACGGCGTTCTCGATACCGACGACGCGCTGACCTTTTCGAATGTCTACTCAGGAGGCAACCGAATTCAAGCCTTCACCGACTTGCCCGTCTTTTTCCGCGACGGCAACGGCGTTTCGTTAAACATCCCCAGATTCGGAGAAGCCATCACGATTGCAACGGGAGATTTGGTCGTTGCCGCCGCCGATATCCTCAACATCGACGGCAACGGCAACACGCACGCAACCTTCGAAACCTTGCTGGGTAGCGACAAGACGCTGGAAATCTCGCCCGTCGACGCGGCACTTGCGCCAGGCGAGAATGTGTTGCTGGCGGTCATCAGGGATACCTCCTCTAACCTTGTCGGCAGCATCGTCTTGCGCGATGTCAAGACGATCACGGGCGGCGCAGGCGCAGACATGCTGACAGGCGGCGCAAGCGCGGATACGCTCATCGGTGGCGACGGCGCAGACACGCTCACAGGCGGCGCAGAAGACGACACGCTCATGGGTGGCGCAGGCGAGGATATCTATGTCTTCGACGGACCAAGCGGCACCGACACGATCGAAGGCGAAACGGGCAACAACATCCTGCGCTTCGAAGAAGCGACAGCCGTGACAAACTGGCAGCAACAATTCGCCTTCTCGCTCAGTGCCATCGATCCCTTTGAGCTCACGATCAATTTTGCCAACGACCGTTCGATCGTGATCGTCAAAGGGTACACAGCGGCAAACTTCCAGTTCCAGTACGGAACGCCAGGAGCGACGCAACCCGTCAGTGTCGTGCTGGGAACAGCGAACGACGACACATCGCTGGTGGGAACGGGAGAAGCCGATGCCATCTTCGGCTTCGGCGGCGACGACACGCTAGAAGGCGGCGCGGGCGAAGACACCCTCGACGGAGGCGCAGACGAGGATACCCTCTCTTACGCGAACGAAGTTGCAACCTCTGGCGTTGTCGTCGACCTCAACATCAACTCCCTCACCTCCATGCAGAGCGCGAACAGCTACGACGCGGTCAATGATCTGCCGGGGTTTAAGCGCGACAATATCGTCAACTTTGAACATGTCATCGGCTCGGACAAAGACGACAAGCTCATCGGCGACAGCAAAGACAACACCCTCACAGGCGGCGATGGCGACGACATCATCGAAGGCGGCGACGGCGTAGATACCATCGACGGCGGCGCGGGCGACGACATCATCGAAGGCGGCGCGGGCGAAGACATCCTCGACGGCGGAGCAGGCGATAGCGATACCCTCTCCTACGCGAACGAGGGCGCAGGAGTGATCGTCAACCTCGAAACGCAGAGCGCGACCAACGCAGATAGCTCGCTGCGCGACACTATTATCGGCGGCTTTGAAAATGTCATCGGCTCTACGGGCGACGACACGCTCACCGGCAACAACTTAGACAACATACTAGAAGGCGGCGTGGGCGTAGACACGCTTACGGGTGGAGTGGGCGCGGACACGCTAGAAGGCGGCGCAGGCACAGACACGCTAGAAGGCGGCGAAGGCACAGACACGCTAGAAGGCGGCGCAGGCACAGACACGCTAGAAGGCGGCGATGGCGCGGACACCTATGTCTATCATTACACCAACACAAGAACGGACGGAATCGACACCATTACCGAGGCTAGCGAGGTGGTCGCAAACATCCTTCAGGTTCGTATCGCCGATCCGACGAACGCATGGAACACCAATGCGGACAATTTGCCTACGGGGGTGATTCGCTTCGCGGCAGACGACACCAGCAGCAATGTGCGCCTTGCTTTCAATACCAACACCGACCTCGCCGCCGACCCCGTCTTCGATCTCCTCAACTACATCGTTGTGGATAGAAACGACCTTGTCGATGGAAAGTTCTCTCTGAGCTTGTCCGACGGCACCGACTCGGTGGATGTTTCCGCTGCCGATGTCAAAGAAGCCTACAAGGCATACCAGCTGAACATTCCGGTAGACTTTACATACGGCACAGACGTTTTTGGAAGCGAACAGGCAGCCAACCTCGCTGCCGACACCGAGTACATCATCGATCTGTCCGCTCTCATCCCTGACTTCACCTCCGCAGGCATCGACACTTTGGACGATCTGCTGGCTTCCGGGCGCATCGCCTTCTTCAGGACGGGAACGGGCGACGCAGATTTGAAAATCGTCTTCTTGGATGCCAACGGCGTTCTCGATACCGACGACGCGCTGACCTTCGAGGGTGCCTACGACTCAAGCGACGATCCGATTCCAAACTTCGCCACCTTGGGGGTCGTGTTGCGCGACGGCGATGCCAAGACGATCGTCGCCTCCGAGTTTGGAAACAGCCTGAATGCCGTAACGGCAACGGGAGATGCGGTCGATGTCGCCGCCGATACCTTCAGCATCGACGGCAACGGCAACACGCACGCAACCTTCGAAACCTTGCTGGGTAGCGACAAGACGCTGGAAATCTCGCCCGTCGACGCGGCACTGCTTGCGCCAGGCGAGAATGTGTTGCTGGCGGTCATCAAGGATACCTCTGGCATTGTCGGAAGCATCATCTTGCGCAATGTCAAGACGATCACGGGCGGCGCAGGCGCAGACACGCTCACAGGCGGCGCAGGCGAAGATACGCTCACAGGCGGCGCAGGCGAGGACACCTACATCTATCGCTACACAGCCGCCGACAAGGACGGAATCGACACCATCACGGAAACCGAGGTGGGTGTGGAAAACACCATCCGCATCGTTCTCGGGGCAGTCGATGCCGCGGCAAGCTGGCACGAAGATTATGTCAGCGTGAAAGTCAACGGCGACGCGGTAGAATTGTCGATGAGGGATGACACAGGAATCCCTGATGCTGCCCATGTCCTCAAGCTAACCCTCGCCGAGGTCATGACGGGAAGGTTCTCTCTCGAATTCGTCTCTGCGGCAAACCCCGCCACCGTCGTTCTCACCGTCGCTGCGGACATTTTGAAAGGAGCGGTCGTCGCAGGAACGGACAGCACCCCAGGCACAGCCGAGACTCTGGAGGTCGTGCGCGCAGACACGATCATCGTTCAAGGAGATCCTAACGAAGGAGACACCGTTTCTTTCGCAACCTTTACCGGTTCCGACGAGGAGGTGACCCTCGATCTTTCTGACGCAAGCCCGCAAGCGCAAATCACCGACACCGTCGCCACCCCTGCCTTCTCCCAAACCGTCGCCGTATCAGGCGTGCGCCATATCATCGGCGGCGCAGGAGCGGACACGCTCTCAGGCAACGCTGACGCCAACAGGATCGACGGCGGCGCGGGCGCGGATACCGTGAGCTACAAGGGATCGAGCGACGCTGTTACGGTCGATCTTTCCGACGGGAACACCGAGACAGGCGGAGACGCTGCGGGCGACACGCTGAGCAACATAGAAAACATCGTAGGCTCGGACTACATCGACCCCAACGGGATCCTCACGGGCGACACCATCACCGGCGACGACAACCCCAACATCATTGAAGGCGGCAAAGGCAGCGACACGCTAGAAGGACGCGCGGGCGCAGACACCTATGTCTATTACTACACAGCCGACGACAAGGACGGAGCGGACACGATCACAGACACGGGAGGCTCCACGGGAGACACGCTGGAAATCCGCGTCATCCCATCCTTCTTCGATGCCGCCGAGACTCAACGAGCAGGAAGTCTGATAGGCGGCGAGAAAGCCAAAGCGATGCTGAAAGCCATCGGCGTGGATTCCGTGCTGCCAGGGACGGACGCCAACTCTTTCGTCTTGACATTCGACAACAACAACCAGATCACGCTGTACAGAGACACATCGAATCAAGTCCAGATCGAGGAGATCAAGATCGTCAACAACGACGATCCCACGATGACAACAACGATTGCCAACACAGATTGGAGCGATCTTCTCGATCAAGTCACCGCCGGTACCATCACCTTCAACGATCCCAATCCTCCGGTGCTGACGCTTGCCTTGGACTCGGATGTCTCTTTGGACGCAAGCACCCTCGATGGCGGGGGGGATCATGAAGGCGGGTTCACCATCGACATATCGGGCTTGCTGGCAAATACGGATCCTAACGACCCGTTGGTGCAATTGCAGGTCGACGAGTTGAGGCAATTGCAGCTGCTTGAAGAGTTTTCTTTCTCGAAAGACGGAGAAGATCTCAAACTCTCTTTCGGCACCGGTCAGCCAACCCTCACCATCAGCGATGCTTACGAAGATGTGTCAGGGCAGGACAGGATCAAGAGCTTCATCTCCTCTACAGACACGATCCTCACCTTCCGCTTTGGCAGCGGCGACGGAGAAGAATTCGAATGGAGTATGGGCAATGTCCTCTTCGATTCTACCATCGATAGCGGCGAGAAAACCTACATCTTTGAGGCGAACCGCTACTATGCCGTTTTGGACGAAGCCGTAAGCGACAATGTCGCCGACCTCAGCGGGCTTGTTACCAATGCGTTTTCACAAAGGGTTCAAGTCCTGCCTGATGGCGACGACCCCACGCAGCTCGTCGCTCATGAGACCTCGCCTGACGGCTTCCCTTTGGCTCCTCCCTCCGACACAAGAAGAGTGGGTGTTGTTGCCCAGACTTTTTTCTTGAAAGGTTTCGATACCATCTTAGGCAGCGACGGGCGCGACTTGTTGGTAGGAAACGATCAGGACAACATCTTCGATGCAGGGTTAGGGAACGACTGGCTGGAAGGCGGCGCGGGCGCAGACACACTCACGGGTGGTGCGGACGACGACATGCTTGCGGGCGGTGATGGTGGAGACACCTACATCTATCATTACAACGACGGAAGAAAGGACGGAAAGGATGCCATCGTGGAAACCGAGGCGGGCATCGTAAACACAAACACCATCCGCATCGTTCTCCAGACAGTCACCTCAACAGACGACTGGAAAACGCTGGTCGATGTGTTGAGACAAGGAGAAAATGTGCTGTTGAAATTCGACGACTTGAACATCATCACTCTGAAGTACGACGCAGTGATCGATGGAAGATTCTCTCTCGAATTCGTCTCTGCGGCAGACCCCGCCACCGTCGTTCTCACCGTCACGCCCTCCGTTTTGTCAGGCCCTTTGCAAACAACCGTCGTAACTGGAGTCGATCCCCTTATCGTCAACCCTGGCGATACAACGGGTGTCGTGGGTGATGGCAACAACGACGATACCATCTCGTTCGAACTCTTCGGCTCTAACGATGTGGTGACCCTCGACCTCTCCGAGGTCACTGTCGAAGCCTCCATCGCCCTGGACGGGGGTAGCACGCAAAATGTCGCCGTATCCAATGTGCGCGACATCACGGGCGGCGCAGGCAACGACATCCTCACGGGCGACGATGACACCGCCAACCCCAATAAGATCGAAGGCGGCGAAGGCGCAGACAAGCTCTACGGCGGCGAAGGCGACGACACGCTCTACGGCGGAACCGACGCAATCGGGGAGACTGGAACCGGCGACGACACCCTGGAAGGCGGCGCGGGCGCGGACACGCTCTACGGCGGCGACGGAGAGGACACCTATGTTCTTACAGGACAAGGCGGCACCGACACGGACAAGGTCAACGAAGTGAGCGGAGGCAACAGCATTCTGCACTTCAAAAGCTTGGTTACGATATCCGATTGGCAGCAATACTTCTCCGCCTTCGAGCTCGACAGAGGCGATCTCACGATGACATACGGCGGCGGCTCGAAAGTGAACATCGATATCACGGAAGGAACGTTCCAATTCCGCTACGGAGCGGGAGGCGATACGGAGATCCTCGATATCGTGCTGGGAACGGCGAGCGGCGACACGCTCACCTTCGGAATAAACACAGCAGACGACATCATCCTCGGCTTCGGCGGCAAAGACACGCTTACAGGTGGCGCGGGAAATGACCTGCTCTACGGCGGCACAGAAGACGACACGCTCACAGGCGGCGCAGGAGACGACACGCTCGCAGGCGGCGCAGGCACCGATACCTATGTCTTCGGCGGACAAGGCGGCACCGACACCGACACGATCAACGAAGAGAGCGGAGGCAAGAGCATTCTGCACTTCAAAAACTTGATTACGACATCCGGTTGGCAGCAATACTTCTCCGCCTTCGAGCTCAACGGAGACGAGCTCACGATTACATACGACGGCGGCTCGAAAGTGAAAATCGACATCTTGGAAGGAACGTTCGAATTCCGCTACGGAGCGGGAGGCGATACGGATATCCTCGATATCGTACTGGGAACGGCGAGCGGCGACACGCTCACCTTCGGAGGAAACACGGCAGACGACATCATCCTCGGCTTCGGCGGCGCCGACATCATCGAAGGCGGCGACGGCGCAGATACCCTCGACGGCGGCGCGGGCGACGACATCATCGAAGGCGGCTTGGGCGTAGACAACCTCGACGGAAGAGACGACAATCTCGGCAGCAACCCCGACGGTAAAGGCGATACCCTCTCCTACGCGAACGAAGGCGTAGGAGTGATCGTCAACCTCGAAACGCAGAGCGCGACCAACGCAGCAGACAACTCGTTGCGCGACAATATCGAAAACTTTGAAAATGTCATCGGCTCTACGGGCGACGACAAGCTCACAGGCGACGACAAGGACAACACCCTTGAAGGCGGCGCGGGCAACGACAAACTCTACGGCGGCGTAGGAGACGACACCTATGTCTATCATTACTCCACCGACGTAGGCGGAAGAAAGGACGGAATCGACCTCATCGTCGACAGCGAAGCCAACACGGCAAAGGGCAATACCGTCATCTTCTATGTGGCTGAGTCTAACCTTGAGGCTATCTCTGATGCCACCTTCCAAGCGTCCCTCACGAAAGACAACTTCTTCGATCGTGTCGGTGCCATGATAGGACTCCGCGCTGGAGACGGAGACTCCATCAACAAGGAGGGGAACAACGGCGAAACAAATGAGATGAGCAGACTAGGATTTCATTTTGAAACTAGCTCGGTTCTCTACATCCAAGGGAAAGGTATCGAAGATGGTGTCATCGCTTTGAAATTCGTCAGCACAACAGACGCTTCGGAAGGGACGATCAGTGCGGCTACGCTGAAAAACCTCTACTTCCCCGACCAAGGATTCGTCTACGAGCCGAGCTCAGGCAGTATCGATAGAAACTTTCCGGGAGCAGGCGATGTCACCATCGATCTTGGCAACTTGTTAAGTTTTTCCGCAGACAATACCGACGACGCGCAGATCAAAGAGCTGCTGTCGAGCGGACGCTTTTCTTACGAAAAGGACGGAGACAACATCATTCTCACCTTCGGCGACGGCAGTACAACCCATCCGATACAGACATTGACCCTTAACAATCTCGCCTCGCCTAAGGTTACTTTAAAGACAAATGTCGATCTGGAATACTCCAACACGGGCGACTCGACAGGCGGCTTGCTCGAAGCCTTGAACGAGTATACCGCCAACACGCCTGATGCGAACGGCAACTACCCAATCACCGATCTGAGCAAGACTTACTTGATCAAAGGTTCTTCGACGGAAACGGACGATACGGCGGATCTCTCGACATTGTCGGAACAGGTTGTCCTCGACCTTGCAACGGGAAAGGGAACCGTCGATGATGTCTTGGGCGGGAGAGATGTGGCGATCTTCGATATCGAGAACATCAAAAGCGGTAGCGGCAACGACATCCTCACGGGCGATGCCAACCCCAACATCCTCGACGGCGGAGTAGGCAACGACACGCTAGAAGGCGGCGCGGGCGCAGACACGCTCACGGGCGGCGCAGGCGCGGACACCTATGTCTATTATCACACAACCGCAAGAAAGGACGGAATCGACACCATCAGCGCAGAGCCCGACCCAGGCAACATCCTCAAGATTGTTGTGGACAACATGTCGCAGGCCACTTGGGGACAAGACAACAATATCTATTTCCAAACGCACACCGATTTAGCCGACCCTGAGGTGCGCGTCGCCTTCAACAATGATGTCGACAACTACATCCTCATGTCCAGGGATGATCTTGCTATGGGAAGATTCGAGTTGAAAGTCTACGACGAGAGCGACAACGAGCTCCTGACGCTGGACGCAGTCATGTTGAAAGAGGCTTACGACGGATTTGCACTTACGGAGACACCTCAAGAATACATCTACGATAGTACTATTAGCCGATTCTGTTTCGCTCGACGGATTGGGTCCTTTGACCATCAATCTTGACAACTTGTTGAGTTTTCCCACAAACAATATCGACGACGCGCAATTAAAAAGATTGCTGTCGAGCGGGCGCTTTTCTTACGAAGTGGATAAGAACAACGACGATATCGACAAGCTCACGCTCGCTTTCGGCAACGATGTAGAGGATGCCGATAATATGGTGAAGTATCCTGTCAAAGAGCTCGTCATCGAAAACACGGAGAAGAAGCTGCCTCAGATATTGTTCGACGGCACGGCATTGGACTACGCGGCTTTGTCGAACGACTTCGTCGATGCCTTGAACGAGTATACCGTCAACACGCATGATACGGACAACAACTACCCAATCACCGATCTGAGCAAGACTTACTTGATCAAAGGTTCTGCGACG
>JABACB010000109.1 GCA_014237925.1 Alphaproteobacteria bacterium | reverse complement strand
TCGACACAACACCATCTCATCTGCAATAAAAAAGCGCGTCCCTAGCGCAAAGATAACGCGAGCGCGTGCCATCAAAAGCACAAGCGCGAACGCAACAGACACGCATAAACCCTCTATCAATCCAAGCAAACAAAGCAAAGCAAACAAAAACAGACACGCTCAGTTTCCCCCTCGCCATCAAACCCAAACCCAACCCCTACCCCACCTCGCTCCTCCCCAAACCCCTGCTCGCCACACCCCCCAACACATTGTAATTCAAATCACCCGCACCCCCCGCAATCCGCTCCACCGAAATATCCCCCCCCACCAAAACAACATAATCCCCAACCCCAAAAGAACAACCCACATCCGTCACATCCAACGCCAACAAATCCATCGATACACGCCCCACAACCCGCACAAGCTCTCCACACAACAAAGCCTCCTGCCCCATCCCCCCTCCATCAGAACAAAACGGATACCCATCACCATAGCCAAACGCAACAACCGCAACTCTGCTCGAACGCTCCGAGGTCCACAGCCCGCCATAACCCACCGACTCCCCCACCCCCACATCCCTAACCTGAACAATCGGCGCCTCGATAGAAACAACACTTCGCAGCCCCTCCTCTGGGTGGATATCTTGCCTCCCACCACGAGATCGCGTCACAGGATTCAAACCATACATGGCAGCACCCACACGAACCGCATCAAAATGATACTCCTTACCCAAAAAACATCCCGCAGAATTCGCAAAACTCCTGCGCGATGAAGGAAACAACAAACATACCTCCCGAAACCTCCGCAACTGCTCGGCATTGCACGGAGAACACTGATCGTCCGCACAAGCCAAATGCGACAACAACCACAAAGGAGAAAACATCACGCCCCCCTCCCCTACCCGCTCGCCCCCCTCTTCGCTCTTCCCCCTTCTCTCGTCGATGTTCTTATCGCCCCTTGCTCTATGCCTGCGCGAACCCGTTTGACAATCCCCCTCGCGCAACTTCTCGGCAACAATGACCGCCTCCTCCTTCCGCAACCCCAACCGATTCATTCCCGTATCCACATGAAGCGCGTACGGCGCACTCCCTCCTGAAATTCTTCCCGAAACCTCTCGCCACAAATGCCACGAATCCAAAGTGTTGAGAACAGGCAGAATGCCATGCGCCAAACAACCCTCCGCATCTCCTCTGTCTATAATTCCGTTCAACGCAAAACAAGAAACCGAAGGATGACGCGCCCTCACCGATACCCCAGCCTCCCACTCTGCAACAACAAACGCGCTGCAACCCGACGCAAGCAACTTGTCCGTAAGCCAGTCTAACCCGCCTAACCCGCCTAACCCGCCCAACCCGCCTAATCCGTAGGCACTTGCCTTGATGACTGCATGCAATGCCGCATCTCCGCAAACCTCGCGCATCAACGCGATATTTGCAGCCAAAGCCTCTTCGTCAAAGGTTATTCGAGCGCGCAAAATCCAACCCGATGTTAAAGTATTGTTAAAAGCTTTCGTCGCGGCTTTCTCGTTCTGCCGTCTCCAAGTTGTCGAATCGCGCGAGGTTGCCGTCGAAGAAGAGCTCGATCGTG
>JABACB010000108.1 GCA_014237925.1 Alphaproteobacteria bacterium | reverse complement strand
TCCTCGAGGCTGACCGCGATGGCGTTGAGAGCGTTCGCATAAGTCGCCGTATCGTCTCCGCCGCCGCCATCGAGCGTGTCTCCGAGTTCGCCGCCCTCTAGGATATCGTTGTTGTCTCCGCCTTTCAGCGTGTCTATGCCCACCCCGCCGTAGAGTTCGTCGTTGCCCGCGCCACCTTCCAGCGTGTCTTCTCCGTCTCCGCCGTAGAGTTCGTCGTTGCCCGCGCGACCTTCGAGCTTGTTGACTCCGCCATCGCCCGTGAGGATGTCGTTGTTTGCGCCGCCGATGACATTTTCAAAGTTTTCGATATCGTCGAGCTTATCGCCATTGGCATCGGTCGCCGTCTGTCCGCTCCTTAAATCGACAGCAACTCCCACTGTTGAACTCGAATAGGAGAGGGTGTCGCCGTCGACTTCGCCTCCCGTGCCGCCATCGAGGTCGTCTATGCCGTCGCCGCCCTCAAGCGTATCGTCGCCCGCACCACCTTCCAGCGTGTCTACGCCCAGGCCGCCCTCAAGCGTATCGTCGCCCGCACCACCTTCCAGCTTGTTGGGGTTGTCATCGCCCGTGAGCGTGTCGTCGTGACCCGAACCGACGAGGTTTTCTATGTCCGTGAGCGTGTCGCCGGCTGCGTCTCCCTCCGTGCCTGTGCCGTCCTCGAGGCTGACGGCGATGGCGTCGGGAGCGTTTTCGTAGCTCGCCGTATCGTCTCCGCCGCCGCCATCGAGGGTGTCGCCGCCGTCGCCGCCCTCTAGCGTGTCGTCTCCCTCGCCACCTTCCAGTGTGTTGACTCTGCCATCGCCCGTGAGCTTGTCGGCTTTTCCGCTGCCGATGACATTTTCAAAGTTGGCAATGGTGTCGAGCGTGTTGCCTCCGACATCGGTCGCCGTCTGCGTTCCTGTGCCTCCGTCCGTCAAATCGACGACAACTCCCTCTGTTGATCTCTCATAGGAGAGGGTGTCGCCTTTGGCTGTGTTGCCTCCGCCGTCGAGGTCGTCTATGCCCGCGCCGCCCTCAAGCGTGTCGTCGCCCGCGCCGCCTTCCAGCGTGTCTACGCCCGCGCCGCCTTCCAGCGTATCGTCGCCCGCACCACCTTTCAGCGTGTCTACGCCGTCGCCGCCGTAGAGCTCGTCGTTGCCCTCGCCGCCTTCCAGCGTGTCGTCTTCTCCCCCGCCGTAGAGTTTGTCGTTGCCCACACCACCTTCCAGCTTGTTGATTCCGTCATCGCCCGTGAGCATGTCGTTGTTCTTGCTGCCGATGACATTTTCAAAGTTTTCGATATCGTCGATTTTACCGCCTCCGACTCCGACATAGGTCGCCGTCTGTCCCACGAGGTTGACGGCAACCCCGATATCTCCGAGCTCGTTTTCATAGGAGAGGGTGTCGCCTTTGGCTGTGTGGTCTCCGCCGTCGAGGTCGTCTATGCCCGCGCCACCTTCCAGCGTATCGTCGCCTGCGAAACCGAGGATGTAGTCGTCTTCCGCGCCTCCCACCAGTGCCGCATCGTCTGCCGCCGTTCCCAGCACGACCGAGAGAGAGTTCCCCGAGCCTCCCGTTCCATACCTGTCT
>JABACB010000107.1 GCA_014237925.1 Alphaproteobacteria bacterium | reverse complement strand
ACCCCTCGCGTCTTATTTATCTACGACAACGATTCAAGCACTTCTCACTGAGGTTGTGCCGACGCACGAGGATATGGGCAAATCTGTTCAAGCCTTCTGCTTTGAACCGATTGAACATCGCGCAAGAGGAGGCAGGAGGGGGTGAGCCTCCTACGATGTTTCGAGAGGGGTTGACAAGACGATATCACCGTCCCCTGTTGAATCGAATGTCGTGCGGTAGATCGTATAGGCATCGTCGGTGAGATCAAAATAGTCTTCGATATAGACGATATTCCTTTCTTGTCCTTCCGCCGAGACGGTGATTCGCAGATCGTCGTAGTCGCCTCCTTGCGCGCCAGAAAATGTTCTCACACCCGTGCCGTCCACATTCACATTGCCTCTGCTGAAGGCAAAGTTCGCGTCTGTGTAGGTCATCCCGTCTAGAGGGCGGAAGACCAGCTTGTTGCCCGTTCCGTCGTTGTTACTGCTTATCGTATCCATGCCTTCGTGCGCGGAAAACAGATAGGTATCCGCTCCTCTTCCTCCGTCAAGGATGTCGTTGCCCTCGCCGCCGTAGAGGGTGTCGTCGCCGCCGCCGCCGTAGAGAGTGTCGTCTCCACCCCCGCCGTGCAGATGGTCGCTACCTGCTCCGCCTGAAAGCGTGTCTGCGCCTGCCGACCCCGCCAACAACTCTTTTCCGTCGGTGCCCGTAGCACCAACAAAAGAGAGTATGCCTAACGATGTGTCTCCCGTGCCGTAGTGTATGCTGTAGCTGCTGTCCGTATAGGCAGCTGCTGCGATCGTCACAGAGTCGCTGCCGACCGTGATTGTCACATCGCCGTCGTTAGCGCGCGAGAAGGAGAAGTTTCCTAATCCCGTCGCATCTTTGAAGTGAATCCTGTTGACCGTTCCGTCCACGTCTTTTTCGTCGCCTTGGATTTCGTCTGCGCCGTCACCGCTTCGGAAGACATAGATGTCTGCGCCTGCGCCGCCTTCCAGAATATCGCTACCCGCGCCGCCGTCGAGGGTGTCGTCGCCCTCGCCGCCGTAAAGCTGGTCGTTCCCCGCACCGCCTTCAAGCGTGTCTGCGCTGCTTGAGCCTAGCATCAAGTCTGCCTCGATCGTGCCTGTAAGCGTCGCGCCGCCCGCCGTCGCGAGAAAGAGCCTGCCTAGCAATATGTCGCTTTCTCCGTAGTATAGGCTGTAGCGACCATCCGCGTAGGAAGTTTGGAGGATCGAAACGGAATCGCTGTCGACCTGAATGACAAGGTTGCTGTCCGTATCGCGCGAGAAGGAGAAGCTTCCGAATCCCGTCGCGTCTTTGAAGTAGAGATTGTTCGTTGTCGTTGACGCGTCTACTTCGTCGCCTCGGATTTCGTCTGCGCCGTCGCCGCTTCCGAAGACATAGGTGTCTGTGCCTGCGCCGCCTTCTAGAATATCGTCGTGCAAACCGCCCTCAAGCCTGTCCGCTCCCTCGCCGCCATAAAGCGTGTCTGCCCCCGCGCGTCCTTCAAGGTTATCGTTGCCCTCGCCACCACGAAAGATGTTGGTAGCGTCGTTGCCTGTGAGAACATCGTCTTGCTTTGAGCCGAT
>JABACB010000106.1 GCA_014237925.1 Alphaproteobacteria bacterium | reverse complement strand
TGGCGGTGGGGCAGGCGACGACACGCTTACGGGCGGCGCAGGCGACGACACGCTTACGGGCGGCACAGGCGACGACACCCTCGACGGCGGTACAGGCAACGACGAGCTCTACGGCGGCGACGGCGGCGACATCCTCTACGGCGGCGACGGCGGCGACATCCTCGATGGCGGCGAAGGCAACGATTTTCTCCACGGACTCGAAGGCGACGACCTCCTTAACGGCGGCGCGGGCGCGGATGTCCTCGTCGGCGGAGAGGGGCAAGACGTCCTCTATGGCGGCACAGGTAACGATATCCTCTCTGGCTTAGAGGGCGACGACATCATCTTCGGCAACGAAGGCTTGGATTCCCTCTACGGCGACGAAGGCGACGACATCCTCGATGGCAGTGAGGGCAACGACATCCTCTACGGTGGCGAAGGCGACGACACCCTCGATGGCAGTGAGGGCAACGACCACCTTGGCGGTGGGGCAGGTAACGACTTACTCCGAGGTGGCACAGGCGATGACACCCTCTACGGCGACAAGGGTGATGCCGAAGGTCCCCTCTACTACGGCGAAGACACACTCTTCGGCAACGAAGGCAACGACAGGCTCTTCGGCAACATCGGCAACGACACCCTCGACGGCGGCGACGGCGGCGACATCCTCGATGGCGGCGCAGGCACAGATACCGCAAGCTATGCGAACTCGCAAGATACGAATCAAGACGGTCTGGGTGTTACGGTCAACTTGGGCGATGGTAGTACCTCTGGAGATGATGCCGAAGGCGATACCCTCAGCAGCATAGAAAATCTCATCGGCTCGGCATTTGACGACTTGCTTACGGGCGACAGAGGAGCCAACACCCTCGCTGGCGGCGCGGGCGACGACAGGCTCTACGGCGGCGAGGGCGATGACACCCTCTTCGGCAGGGAAGGCAACGACAGGCTCTACGGCGGCGCGGGCGCAGACCTCCTCGATGGCGGCACGAGCGGTGATGTCCTCGCTGGCGGCGCGGGCGCAGACCTCCTCGCTGGCGGCGCGGGCGACGACCTCCTCTATGGCGGCGCGGGCGACGACAGGCTTGATGGCGGCGCAGGCAACGACAGGTTCTACGGCAACGAAGGCAACGACAGGCTTGATGGCGGCACAGGCGACGACATGCTCTACGGCAACGAAGGCAACGACGGGCTCTACGGCAACGAAGGCAAAGACAGGCTCTACGGCAACGCGGGCGACGACGGGCTCTACGGCAACGAAGGCTTTGATGCCCTCTACGGCGGCGCGGGCGACGACTTCCTCGATGGCGGTGAAGGCTACGACAAGCTCTACGGCGGCCTAGGCGACGACACGCTCTATGGCGTTTCAGGCAACGACGCTCTCTACGGCAACGAAGGCTTTGATGCCCTCTACGGCGGCGAGGGCGACGATGTCCTCGGTGGCGGCGCGGACGACGACCTCCTCTACGGCGGCGCGGGCGACGACCGCCTCGATGGCGGCTATGGCGATGACACCATCTACGGCGGCGCGGGTACAGATACCTATGTGTTTTCCCACTCCTACAGTACAGACACCATCGTCGATGAAGCAGGGGAGACCC
>JABACB010000105.1 GCA_014237925.1 Alphaproteobacteria bacterium | reverse complement strand
GCGATGCTGGCAAAGATTTGATGATAGGCTCGGGGGTTAGAGATATCCTCACAGGAGGGGGGGGGAACGACGATCTCTACGGCTATGCGGGCGACGACGAGCTCCACGGCGGCGCGGGCGCAGACACCCTCTACGGCGGCGACGGGGGGGATACACTCTACGGCGACGCGGGCATAGACACCCTCTACGGCGGTGTGGGCATAGACGAACTCGACGGCGGCGTGGACGACGACATCCTCTACGGCGGTGCGGACGACGACTTCCTCGAAGGCGGCGTAGGTGCAGACACCTATGCCTTTGTGGGACAGCATGGCGCGGACACCATCCGCTTAGATGACGACGGCGGCAATAAACTCTACTTTAAGAATGCGAGAAATATCGATAGTTTCAACATCGATCGGAGTGCAGACGGCGATGTGATCATCACGGTTGATGACGACTCTGTGACGATCGAGAATTACGCGGATGGTCGCTACATCCTGCACTACGGTGCTGGCGACACGCCACTGGGGAAATTGACCCTCGGCACTGATGGCGACGATACGTCGCTGACGGGCACTGCGGATGCAGACTTGATGCTGGGCTTGGAAGGTGCGGACACGCTCACGGGCGGCGGCGGCGAAGACCTGCTCTACGGCGACGAGGGCATAGACACGCTCTACGGCGGTGGGGATGCAGACACGCTCTACGGCGGCGCAGGCGCAGACACGCTGTACGGCGGCGCAGGCGCAGACATCCTCTACGGCGGAGACGAGGACACTGACGACAATACAGGCGATACGGCAAGCTACGCAGACTCTTCGAGCGACAGCACTGATGCCACCAAGGGTGTCACAGTCAGCCTAGTTGCGGATAGTATAGGCGAAGGAGCCGATGCGGCAGGCGATACCCTCTTTGGCATCGAAAACCTCATCGGCTCGGATTACATCGATACGCTTACGGGCGACGACAAGGACAACACCATCGAAGGCGGCGAGGGCGCAGATACGCTCTACGGCGGCGTGGGTGGCGACACGCTCATAGGCGGCGTGGGCAATGACAAACTCTACGGCGGCGCGAGCATAGATACTCTACAAGGTGGCGTGGGCGCAGACACGCTTACAGGCGGCGAGGGCAACGACTTCCTCGAAGGCGGCGGGGGTGCAGACACCTATGCCTTTGAGGGCGGAGACGGCGCAGACACCATCCAAAACGACGCCGACGGCGGCGAACTCTACCTTGAAAACGCAGCGGACTTCAGCGACCTCACATTCTCGCGTGAAGGCAACGATGTGAAAATCACGGTCGCTAACGGCGATTCCGTAACCCTTAAGGATTACACGGAAGACGACGGAGCGGGTGGCACGACCACCCTTGATGCACTCTTCACCCTGCACTACGGCTCGGCAAATACGCCGTTGGGAAAATTGACCCTCGGCACTGCTGGCGATGATTCAGCACTGACGGGCACTACGGAGGCAGACTTGCTGGTGGGTTTGGATGGTGCGGACACGCTGCGAGGTGATGCGGGCGCAGATACGCTCTACGGCGGTGCCGATGCAGACACGCTCTACGGCGGCGCAGGCGCAGACACGCTCTATGGCGGAGACG
>JABACB010000104.1 GCA_014237925.1 Alphaproteobacteria bacterium | reverse complement strand
GCATGTCAGCCTAAGAATCTGTTGGCGAAGAGGTTGATATCGACTCTCTCATTGGATCTCTCGTAGCTGATCGTATTGCTACCGATATAGCCGTAGAAGGTGTCGGCGCCGTCCCCGCCCTCCAGCGTGTCGTCGCCGCCGCCGCCGTAGAGACTGTCGTCGCCCGCAAGTCCCCTGATTGTATCGTCGCCCGCAAAGCCGTAGAGCAAGTCGCCCTCACCCGTGCCTGTGAGCGGATCGTCATCGCCAGAGGTGCCGAAGGTAGGCTTGCTCAAAAGCAAGCCTTCGCTGCCGTAGAAGGTGTAGTCGTCCCTATCGTAGTTTTTGATGGTAACGGAGTTCGCGCCGAAAATGACGAGCATATCCGCGCCTTGAAGGCGGAAGGACAAGTCATCGATACTTGTTGCACCGAGGAATTGCAGAACGCCGCCGTCTGCATCGCCTTGCACCACACCATTTGCATCCGTCTCACCTTGGATCGTGTCTGCGCCGTAGTTGCCTGCGAAGACATAGATATCCTTGCCCGTGCCACCAAGGAGGATGTCGTTGCCCGCATTGCCGCGGAGCGTATCTACGCCCGCTCCGCCTTCCAATCTGTTGCCTTGCCCGTCGCCGATGAGCGTGTCGTCGTGAGCCGAGCCTATGAGGTTTTCGATCTTGCCTTTAGATGCCTCTGCGATCGTGTCGCCATCGGCATGCCCGCCTTCAAAGGTGCTTCTGAAGAGGTTGATTGTAACCCCAGCATCGGAGCCTTCGTAAGTGAGCGTATCGCTGCCGGTGTATTCGTAGAAGGTGTCCGAGCCCCCGCCGCCCCGTAGCGTGTCGTCGCCTCCGCCGCCGTAGAGATTGTCGTGACCATCGCCGCCTCGAAGGATGTCGTTGTCCGCCGCGCCGTAGAGCTTGTCTGCGCCCACGCCGCTTTGAAGCAGATCGTTGCCCGTAGCACCGTAGAGATTGTCGTCGCCCGCGTTGCCGTTGAGCGTATCTGCGCCCGCAAAGCCAAAGATCAAGTCTGCCTCACCCGTGCCTGTGAGCGGAACATCGGCGCCATCTGTGCCGCGCGTCAGTGTGCCCAAAGTCGTCAGTGCGCTACCGGAGCCGTATTGCAGGGTGTAGAGACCTTCCGCGTAGCCTTCGATGTCGACGGAGCCTCTGTCAGTCTCGATTCGCAATTCGTTGCCGTTGCGAAAGATAGTGAGGTCGTTGAGCCTTGTAGCGTCTTGGAATTGTAGGATGCCGCCGTCCGCATCGGTTCGGATGGTGTCTGCGCCGTAGTTGCCTGCGAAGACATAGGTGTCTTCGCCTACCCCGCCGAGCAGGATGTCGTTGCCCGCGCCGCCGATGAGCGTATCCGCCGCCCCGTTGCCTTGCAGTGTGTCTGCGCCTGCCAAGCCTACCAGCAAGTCTGCTTCCGCATCGCCTGAGAGTTTCGTATCGCCCTTGTCGGCGCTGCTTGTGCCGAGCGTCAGACTGCCCAAAACCACTGGGTAGGGACTGCCGTATTGTACGATGTAGCGACCATCGGCGTAGGAATCAGCCACAATTCTCACCGAGTTTTCTCCTTGAGTGATGAGCACATCGCCATCAGCATT
>JABACB010000103.1 GCA_014237925.1 Alphaproteobacteria bacterium | reverse complement strand
GAGTAGGCGCAGACATCTATGTCTTCGCAGGCAACTACGGCGCAGACACCATCGGGGGGACGGATGCAAACGGTGTGGTGCAAATCGATACGGACGGCGGAATTCTCCAATTCCAAAGTGCTGCAGGTCTCGGTGATTTCACTTTCGCACGCGTTGGCGACGATTTGCGGATCTCGGCAGGCAGCGGTTCGGTCTTGATCAAGAATTATGCGGAGGGTCGCTTCATCCTGCAATACGGACCCGAAGACGCACTAACGACTTTGGGCAAGCTGACGCTCGGCACGGACGGCGACGACAAGGACGCGACTACGCTCACAGGCACGACGGATGCAGACTTGATCTTGGGCTTGACGGGTGCAGACACGCTTCAAGGGGGCGCCGAAGACGACACGCTCTACGGGGGGGCGGGCAACGACATCCTGGAAGGCGATGTGGGTGCAGATATCTATGTCTTTCAAGGCGACTATGGCGCGGACACCATCCGAAACGATGCTGATGGAGGCGTTCTGCGCTTCAAAGATGCTACAGGTCTAGGCGACCTTAGTTTCGCGCGCGAAGAAGGCGGCAATTTGCGGATCTCGGATGGCAGGGGCTCCGTTCTGATCGAAAACTACGATGAGGGGCTTTTCACCCTGCAATACGGCGCGGATGATACATCGTTGGGCAAGTTGACGCGCGGCACCACGGCTGACGATGATCCGCTCACAGGTACGGCGGGCGCAGACTCGATTTTCGGCTTGGGGGGCGCAGATACGATCCAAGGACTTGCGGGCGACGACAGCCTCTACGGCGGCGGGGGCGACGATACGCTGGAGGGCGGCGATGGCGGCGACACCTTCTACGAACACATCGGCACCGATACGCTCTCCTACGAAAGCTCAGGGGATGGGGTTACAGTCAACCTCTTCGCAAGCACCTTCGAAGGCGGGCATGCCGATGGCGACACCATTGCAGAGGCTTCTCGTGGCAGCTTCGAGAACCTCAAGGGCTCGGCTTACGCCGACACGCTCATCGGCGACGGGCAAGGCAACAGATTGGAAGGCGGTGTGGGCGCAGATACGCTTCAAGGCAATGCGGGCAACGACATCCTCCTTGGTGGGGTAGGCGTAGACATCTATGTCTTCGCAGGCAACTACGGCGCAGACACCATCGGTGGAACGAATGCAGATGGCGTTGCTGAAACCGATGCGGACGGCGGCATTCTCCAATTCAAAAATGCTGTAAGTGGTGGCGATTTATCTTTCGAAATTGAAGGCAACGATTTGCTCGTCACTTCCGACGAGAACTCCGTTACCGTCAAAGATTATGATAGGGACGACTACACCTTTTACGGTAGCGAAGACAGGCTTTTGGGCAAGCTGACGCTCGGCACGGACGGCGACGACGATCCGCTCACAGGCACGGCAGAGGCCGACTTGCTCTTGGGTTTGACGGGCGCAGATACGATCAACGGCGCTGCGGGCGACGACACGCTCGTAGGCGGCGCGGGTAGCGACATTCTTCAAGGCGGCGAGGGAACAGATACCTATGTCTTTCAAGGCGACTATGGTGTGGACATCATACGAGGCGATACGGACGGTGGCGTTCTACAATTCAAAGATGTGACAGATGACAACCCCTGTC
>JABACB010000102.1 GCA_014237925.1 Alphaproteobacteria bacterium | reverse complement strand
TATCTAAGCTGGAGCTAAGTGTCCTCTCCTGCAACTCATAGCGTTCAGCACCCTCAACAGGAAACCAACTCAATCTATAATTGGGAGAACTTGCGGGAACTGAATGCTGCTGCCCAGCAACTCCTAATATACTCATTTGAGGAGTTCCTAGCCTTGTACTCACTAAATCTGTAGCCGAAGCCTCCCATTCATTACAAACATGATCTATCCCACAAGAGCGAACTTGATAGCGGTAGGAATTGCCTCGTGGTCGGTTAGAGAATTGTTGAGTATTTGACACCTGATTCTCTCGTACTACTGAAACCCATGTGGCTCCAGAATCACTACTTTCTTGCAATTCATAATAGATGGCATTGTCGACTGAATCCCATGATATGGCATAATTCCCATCATGGGCTTCAAGGGTATTTGAGCGAATATTTTGGGCTGGAAGGAGCAAGTTATCTAGTTGCACTGTTGCAGACCATTGAGAACTACAATTATTATGATTACAAGCACGAACCCTATAATAGCAGAGAAGATTCGTCTGAACACCCACGGAGCTACGAAGTTTCCTACTACCAGATGTAATTCTTCCAAGACTTGTTGTCCAAGTTGGGCTAGTATAGCCCGGATCCGAGAAGCAGTCCTCTTGGAAGTTATATCTGCTTATGTTCTGAATCTCTGACCATTGGAAAGTAAAAACTCCATATTCATCCTGTGTAGGCTGCGACAGGATGGGTGCCTGAAGAGTAATTCCCGCCTCTACCGTTGTTGTTACTGTTTCTGTGACCTCACCCGTATTTGGGTCTGTTACCCTTCTTGTCTCTATTGCTATTCCTGTCTCTGTGTCTCTTACCGTTTCTGTTTCCGTCCCCGAAGATGGGTCTGTTACTATTTCTGTTACTAGATCAGTCGAGCGGTCTCTTATCGTTTCTCTGACTACTTCAGACGGTTCTGGTTCTCTTACTATTCGTATCCATACTTCAGACGTATCGTCGCTTATCCTTTCTGTAACAGTCCCATCTGTATCTCTTGTTGTTACAATTTCTGTTTCTACTCCTGATTCTGGATTGATTATTGTTTCTACTTCTCTTATTACTGTTCCCGATGTGTCTGTTGTTGTTTCTGTTACTGAACCTGTCACGAAGTCTGTTGTTATTATTGTTTCTGTTGTTGTTTCTGTCCCGTCAGGGCTTGTTGTTATTATTGTTTCTGTCTCTATTTCTGTTTCTGTTCCTATTCCTATAGCGGGATCTATTTCTGTTTCTGTTGTTGTTTCTGTTGTTGTTTCTGTTTCCGTCCCTGAGTCTGTTTCTGTTGTTGTTTCTGTTGTTGTTTCTGTTTCTGTTACTGAACCTGTCACCAAGTCCGTTTCTGTTGTTGTTTCTGTTACAGTCCCATCAGGTTCTATTGTTGTTACCGTTGTTTCTGTATCTGTGACAGTCCCATCAGGGTTTTGAGTAGTGCTTGTCGTTGCTTCTGTGACAGTCCCATCGGGGGCTACTGTTTCTGCTGTTGTTATTGTTGTTTCTGTCCCGTCAGGGTTTGTTGTTATTGTTGTTTCTGTCCCATCGGGGTTCGTTCTTGTTGTCGTTGTTTCTGTTGTTCTATCTGTTTCTACCCCATTGGAATCTCGTGTGATTGTTGTCGTTGTTTCTGTGACAGTGCCATCAGGGTTTTG
>JABACB010000101.1 GCA_014237925.1 Alphaproteobacteria bacterium | reverse complement strand
CACTCTAACGATATTGAAGACGAATTTTGTAGATTGGTGACCAGGCTTTCCACCTGCATCAGCAGTAACTTGTTGTGTATTGAAGACGAATTTTGTAGATTGGTGACTAAATGAGTATACTCAACCTTAAAACAGTAGTTGTGTATTGAAGACGAATTTTGTAGATTGGTGACCTTGACATTAATAAATGCCTCCAAAAAGGCGTTGTGTATTGAAGACGAATTTTGTAGATTGGTGACCAAAAAACCGAAGATCCTTGCGCCGGTTTGGTTGTGTATTGAAGACGAATTTTGTAGATTGGTGACGGATTTGAATGGCTTATTGCGTGGCTTGAAGTTGTGTATTGAAGACGAATTTTGTAGATTGGTGACCACCGGGTCAAAACTCAAATTATAAACTTGGTTGTGTATTGAAGACGAATTTTGTAGATTGGTGACGCGAGCAAAGTAGAGCTAGAGGTAGCTGTGGTTGTGTATTGAAGACGAATTTTGTAGATTGGTGACTCTGCTGTGTTGTTTGAGAGTGACGCAGTGGTTGTGTATTGAAGACGAATTTTGTAGATTGGTGACTTTAAAAATCTTGAAGGATCTCTAAAAAAATGTTGTGTATTGAAGACGAATTTTGTAGATTGGTGACTGGAGTCGTTTTTTAGTTTAGCGGTTGGTAGTTGTGTATTGAAGACGAATTTTGTAGATTGGTGACTCCAACAGCAATAGCCTTCTCAGTCTCCTCGTTGTGTATTGAAGACGAATTTTGTAGATTGGTGACTACTTGGTTTAGTTTGTTTCCATAACTAGTGTTGTGTATTGAAGACGAATTTTGTAGATTGGTGACACAGCCAAAACATTATCCGCTGTCTCGCCTGTTGTGTATTGAAGACGAATTTTGTAGATTGGTGACCTTTAAACCGTTATAAATAAAGGAGATCCTGTTGTGTATTGAAGACGAATTTTGTAGATTGGTGACAATCACGCTGAACAATTAACTCACCTTTCAGTTGTGTATTGAAGACGAATTTTGTAGATTGGTGACAGCCTCTGCAATTAAGCCATCAAAAACACAGTTGTGTATTGAAGACGAATTTTGTAGATTGGTGACAGTTCTACTGTTGGCTATTTTGGTTCTACCGTTGTGTATTGAAGACGAATTTTGTAGATTGGTGACATCATTGTGCGGCGCCACGATTGGACTATCGTTGTGTATTGAAGACGAATTTTGTAGATTGGTGACCGCTTCAATAAAATTAGCTTCTGTTAAATCGTTGTGTATTGAAGACGAATTTTGTAGATTGGTGACTTGCTATCTGAAATATCTGTTTGTTGGTAGGTTGTGTATTGAAGACGAATTTTGTAGATTGGTGACTTTTTACCCTTATAAACAAAAGAGATTATCGTTGTGTATTGAAGACGAATTTTGTAGATTGGTGACCCTACTTGGTAAGCAATTAAGCAGACCGCTGTTGTGTATTGAAGACGAATTTTGTAGATTGGTGACAACAATAGCACTATAACCGCAATGGTAGCTGTTGTGTATTGAAGACGAATTTTGTAGATTGGTGACAAGTGGATTTTCGTATACATGATCGTTTAGGTTGTGTATTGAAGACGAATTTTGTAGATTGGTGACTGATAGCTTTTAAAACCTCGCCATTCTTAGCAAAATTCAATATTTTAGACTAGAAA
>JABACB010000100.1 GCA_014237925.1 Alphaproteobacteria bacterium | reverse complement strand
GGCTTCATTGCTTGACACAGATGACATCTATGTTGTGTTTGGTCTTGTTAATCAAGAGAATGACGATTCATTCAATATTGGCGATTTGTTCACAAGCCAAAGCGCCCGTGAAGAAGATCCCTTTAACGCTGCTTTCACATTGCCTCAATACGATGCCGTCACGCCACTAGCAGGACTCGAAGATTGCACAGCAGACAATTCACAATTTGATTGTGTGATTGCCTGTAGTCGTCATCCTGACATTGCCCTCTATGGTTTCTGCGCAGACCAATGTGCTAACAATCCATCACTGTCCAACTGCCTCGCTTTTGTGGAAAGATAATCTGAGACACAGAGCATCTTGCTGATTACAACGAACCGGTAACCTTTTTCAATACGGCATTAGCGATGCTTGTTCTCTTGATCAATGGTGATTTAATTTCCGAAACCATCACAATGATAGAGCCTCCAATGACCGATGTCCGTTTGACTGTTTCAGGACTAGAATCGTGCGATGCACCTCATGCTGGCGGGTTTTGTTTATAACAAAATCACATCTATATCATGAGTCAAGACTTGATACGCTTGCCTCATGTAAAAAGCATGTGCTAAAGAACAAGGATGTTTAAATCAATACAACCATTATGTCATCGTTATTTACTGTTGTTGAGTGTATCACTCTGTGTTTTTATCACGGCAGCCTGCGATGATGAAGACTGCGATGATGAAGATAATGATATTTGCATCCATAACCCCATCCCTGCATTCGGAACCCCATCTGATGAAAGTCCAACATCCTCGGTAACCAATCCTCCAAATGAAACGACACTACCCAATCCTCCAAATGAAACGACACTACCCAATCCTCCTGCAGGAGAGGTAAACTTGGTTTGTGGACAGATAGTCCGAGAACTAGATCATCCTGGTGCCTATAACGAACCGGTAACCTTTTCCAATACGGCAGTAGCTGTGCTTGCTCTTATCAATCTTAGTACCGCTGAGCTGGTTCAAATCACGAATGAATCTGGGCCTTTTGAATTGCCATTAGACTATTGCATCACAGGACCTGCCTCATTGCTTGACACAGACGACACCTATGTTGTGTTAGGTTTTGTTAATCAAGATCGTGACAATCCATACAAGATTGGCGATTTGTTCCCCAGCCAAAGAGGCCATGAGGAAGAAGATCCCACTACCATTTTTGGTGTCACATTGCCTCAATACGATGCCGTCACGCCATTAGCAGGACTCGAAGATTGCTCAGCAGACAATTCACAATTTGATTGTGTGATTGCCTGTGATCATCCTGACATTGCCTTCTATGGTTCCTGCCAAGACGACTGTGCTGAAAATCCATCACAGTCCAACTGCCTCGTCTCATCAGTATTCTAGCAAGCAATACCTCTGGTGCACGTTGTCTCAACACGATGTAAGTCACGCCACAAGCAGGATTCGACGATTGCACAGCAGACAATTCACAATTTGATTGTTTAATTGCCAGTGATCATCATGACCTTGCACACTATGATCACTGCGAAAACTACTGTGCTAACAATCCATCACCGTCCAACTGCATCACTGTTGTGGGAAGATAATCTGAGACACAGAGCCTCGTCTTGAAACAACATCTTGTACATGCTATGAGGCAAGTATGTTTAAATCAATACAACCATTGTGTCATCGTTATTTACTCTTGTTGAGTGTATCACTCTGTGTTTTTATCA